>DATAAQ010000018.1:0-10107 GCA_036260055.1 Gaiellaceae bacterium
CTGCATCCGCGCCAGCGCCGTGGACAGCGTGCAGTCCGGCTTCCCCACCCTTGTCGTGCGCGAGTGCGTCGGAGATCGCGCCCAGGGCCCGCACGAGGCGAATCTCTTCGACATCCAGGCCAAGTACGCCGACGTCGTCTCGCTCGAGGACGCGCTCGGGTACCTCGAGAGCGTCCCCGACCGCGCGGGGGTCCGAGTCTAGGAAGGCAGCGCGCGGAGGCCGGGTCCGCCCCGCCTCCGCGCGCTCGCCCGCCCGTGGGCGTCGTCCTCCTCGCGACCGCGGCCGGGATCCTCTTCGGCGCGCTTGCCGTCGCCGTCCGTGCCGGGCTCCGCCGCCGGCCCGACGCCGAGGTGGGCGCGCTCGTCGTCGCCCTCGTCGGCTGCGTCCTCGCCGTGATCGTCGCGGCGCCGGTCGCGGCGGTCGAGGGCGTGGAGCCCGCTGGGCTCTGGGCGTTCGCGCTCGTGGGAGCGATCGTCCCCGGCGCGTCGCAGATCCTCTTCGTCCGGGCGATCCGCGATATCGGCGCCTCCCGGACGGCCGTGCTCATCGGGACGGCCCCCGTCCTCTCCGCAGGGCTCGCGATCGCGTTCCTGGACGAGCCGTTTCGGGGCGCGCTCGCCGTCGCCACCGTCGCGATCGTCCTCGGCGGCGTGCTCCTCGCCTGGGAGCGCGAGCGTCCGCCCGGCTTCCGGCTCGTCGGGGCCGCGCTCGCGCTCGCCGCCGCCGCGCTCTTCGCCGTTCGGGACAACGTCGTCCGCTGGGCGTCGCTCGAGAGTGGTGTGCAGCCGCTCCTGGCGGCGGCGGTCTCGCTCGCGGCCGCGGCGCTCGTGCTCCTCGTCTACCTGGCCGCGGCCCGGCGGGAGCCGCTCGGGCCGCTCGTCCGCCCCGCCGCCGGCGCCTTCGTCCCCGCCGGCGTCTGCCTGGGGCTCGCGTACATCGCCCTCCTGCTCGCCCTCGACGCCGGCGAGGTAACCGTGGTCGCCCCGCTGAACGCGACCCAGTCGCTCTGGGGCGTCCTCCTCGCCGCGGCGTTCCTGCCCCGGGCCGAGGCGGTCGGCCCGCGCCTCGTCCTCGCGGCCGTCCTCGTCGTCGTCGGCGGCGCGCTCGTGGGCGCGACGCGTTGACGCGGCTCAGGCGCCGCGCGGGCTCCTCCGTGCGAAGTCGTCCGCGATCTCGTCGAACGTCGCCCAGCGAACGCCGTCGTGCGAGTTGATGTGCTCGATGATCCGCTCGTGCATGACGAGGACCTGCGGGCGTCCGCTGACGTCGGGATGGATCGTCATCGTGAACACGGCGTAGTCGTGCTCGCGGTAGACCCAGTCGAACGCGTCCATCCACATCTCTTCCAGCTGGCGCGGGTTGACGAAGCCGTGGCTGTTCGGCGCCGTCTTGATGAACATCATCGGCGGGAGGTCGTCCAGGTACCAGCTCGCGGGGATCTCGATGAGGTCGGTCTCGTCGCCGCGGACGAGCGGCTTCATCCACTCGTCGGCCGACTTCGAGTAGTCGATCTTCGTCCACGAGTCGCCGACCCGCACGTAGTAGGGGTGGAAGTCGTCGTGCATGAGTGAGTGGTCGTACTTGATCCCGTGCTTCAGGAGCAGCTCGTTCGTGACGCGGGAGAACTCCCACCACGGCGCGACGTACCCCGTCGGCCGACGCCCCCAGACGTCCTCGATGAGGCCGATGCACTTGACGAGGACGTCCTCCTCCTGTTCGGGCGTCATGGCGATCGGGTTCTCGTGCGAGTAGCCGTGCATCCCGATCTCGTGGCCCGCCTCGGCCACCATGCGGGTCTGCTCGGGGAAGGTCTCGATCGAGTGCCCGGGGATGAACCAGCTCGTCCGCAGGTCGTACTTCTTGAAGAGCTCGAGGAGGCGGGGGGTCCCGATCTCGCCGGCGAACAGGCCCCGCGAGATGTCGTCCGGCGAGTCCTCGCCGCCGTACGAGCCGAGCCAGCCGGCCACCGCGTCGACGTCGACCCCGTAGGCGCAGAAGATCTCCTTGGCCATCCAAGCCCCTCCTTGTCGTTGGCGCGCGGAACGTAGTCCGCCCGCGTGCTAGAAAGCAAGCGCGATGTGCGCTCTCTGCGGCGCGCTCCTCACGAGCCACTGGGCCGAGACCGGCTCGGGCCGCCGCGAGCGCATGTTCCGGGCGCAGCTCGTCAACCGCGTCCTCGCCCATTTCGGGCTCGAGCTCAGCGACTGGGCCGGCCGCGTCTACCTCCTGCGCGACCGCAAGGGGAAGACGGCGGTCGTGGACGACCTCGGCGGTCTCTGGGCGGCGGCGGAGCGCCTCGCCGGGCGGCCCCTCGATCCGCTCGACCCCGCCCTCGTCGCGTCGCTGCGCAGTGGCTGACCGGCTCCCGGTCGGCCTCGTCACCGGCTTCCTGGGGAGCGGCAAGACGACGCTCCTCTCCCGGCTCCTCGCCCGACCCGAGCTCGGCGAGACGGCGGTGATCGTGAACGAGCTCGGCGAGGTGGCGATCGACCACCACCTCCTCCGCCGCGTCGACGAGCGGACGGTCGTCCTCGCGGGCGGCTGCCTCTGCTGCACGCTCCGCGGCGATCTCGCCGACGAGCTGCGGGATCTCCTCAGCCGGAGGACGCGCGGCGAGGTGCCCCCGTTTCGGCGCGTGCTCGTGGAGACGACGGGGCTCGCGGATCCGGCCCCGATTCTGAACACGCTCCTCGCCGAGCCCGTCGTGCGGCACCACTTCGAGCCGGAGGTCGTCGTCGCCACCGTCGACGCGCTGAACGGGCTCGGCCAGCTCGACCGCCGGGAGGAGACGGTCAAGCAGGTCGTCGTCGCGGACCGTCTCGTCGTCACGAAGACCGACGTGGCCGACCCCGCCCTCGTCGTCCGGCTGGAGGAGCGCCTTCGCGCCCTCAACCCGGCCGCCGACATCCTCGCGGCCTCCTTCGGCGCGGTGGAGCCGGCCGTTCTCCTCGCGCCGGGCGGCCGTGACCCGCGCGACCTCCGGGCCGCGGAGCCCGCGGGCCACGACGGCGGCGTGCACGCCTTCGTGCTCCTCCTCGAGCGGCCGGTGGACTGGACGGCCTTCGGGATCTGGCTGACGATGCTCCTGCAGAGCCGGGGCGCGGACGTCCTGCGGGTCAAGGGCCTCCTCGACGTCGGCGCGCCGGGCCCGGTCGTGCTGAACGGCGTCCAGCATGTCGTCCACCCGCCGGAGCATCTGGACGCCTGGCCCGACGAGGACCGCCGCTCGCGCATCGTCTTCGTCGCTCGCGGGCTCGAGAAGCGTGACGTCGAGGACTCGCTCGCCGCGTTCGACCGGGCGGCGCGGCGCTAGGCGGCGAGGACGTCGGCGAGCAGGCGGCGCACGTGCGCGAGCTTCGGCTCCGGGCCCATCGGGACGACGCCGATCCGCTCACCCGGCCGGAGCGCCAGCCGCTCGAGCCGCTCCCGGCAGTCCGCCGGCGTCCCTGCCAGCGCCCAGTCGTCGACGATCTCGTCCGGGACGAGACGGGCCTGGGGCGCGCCCGGCGCCAGGTGCTGCCCGTAGGCGTACGACGCCTGGATCGCCGCGGCGGCGTCCCGCTCGACGTCCGTCAGCTCGGCCGGAAGCGGGTGACGGAGCGAGCGCGCCACGTAGGGCTTGACGGCCTCCCGCGCGACCGCCGGGTCGTCGGCGATCGCGAACGGGACCCAGAAGACGAGGTCGAACCCGTCCCGCGGCCCGCCCGCCGCGATGCGGGCGCGCGCGGCCTCGAGCTGACGGGGGTGGAGTCCGACGACGGCCAGGCAGCCGTCCCCGACCCGGCCGGAGAGCTCGAGCATGCGCGGGCCGCTCGCTCCGACGTATACCGGGATCGGCGGCTGGGAACCCCCGTAGACGAGGCCCTCGCCGCCCGCCCAGAGGGCGCGCAGGTTGGCGACGGCGCGCTCGAGCTCCGCGAGGCGCGCGGGTCGCGCGCCGACCGTCCGCACCGCGCTCGCGCCCAGCCCGAGCCCGAGGGCCGCGCGACCGCCGGAGAGCTCCTGGAGCGTCATGAGCGCGCTCGCCGTGACGGCGACGTGGCGCGAGACCGGGTTCGTGACCGCGGGACCGAGCCGCACGCGGGCGGTCCGCGTCGCCGCTGCACCCAGGAGGACGTACAGCTCGCGCCAGAGTACCGGCGAGTCGCCCACCCAGACGCAGCCGAGCCCGGCCGCCTCGGCCAGCTCGACGCAGTCGAGGAGCGCCGACGGCGGCTCGGTGCCGTACACGACGAGGTCGACGTCGGCGCGGTCAAGCACGGGGTATCACCTCGCTCGCGAGGAGCTCGAGCGTCCGGAGAGCGTCCCGCTGAGGGAGCCCGGGCCACTGCACCCGCAGGACGAGCTCGGTGACGCCGAGGCCGGCGAGCGCACGGATCTGCTCCACCGCCGTCTCGGGTGCGCCGAGGATGAAGCGCCCCTCGCGCAGGTCGTCCCACTCGCGCCGGAGCGTGTCCGTGGGCGGGAGCACGTCGCTCTGACCCCACTGCACGTACGCCTCGTACTTCGGGGCGAGGTACGGGCGCGCGACGGCGAGGGCCTCCTCGTCGGTCGGGGCGACGCAAGCCTCTCGGAGCATCGGCAGCTCGTCCGGCTCTGAGCCGCGCTCCGCGCGGAAGAGCACGAGCTGCCGCTCGACCTCCGCGACGCTCGCGTGCGGGTTGACGAACCACGTGTCGGCGAGCCGGGCCGCGCGGCGGACGGCGGAGTCGCCGTTCGCGGCCATCCAGATCGGCGGTCTCGGGCGCTGGAGCGGCCGCGGCGCGAGGCGCGCGCCTTCCAGCCGGTAGCCCTCGCCGCTCGCGGTCACCTCCTCGCCCTCGAGCAGCCGCCGGACGACGTCGAGCTTCTCCCGGAAGACGCGGACGCGCTCGCCGGGTACGGCGAACGCCGCGTTCTCGACGTCCCGGTAGCCGAGCCCGACTCCGAGCACGAAGCGGCCGCCCGTGAGGACGTCGAGCGTCGCCGCCTGCTCGGCCACCTCGACCGGGTTGAGGAGCGGGAGGAGCAGGATGCCTGCGCCGACGCGGAGGTCGCCGGCCTCGGCCGCGAGGCGGGCCAGCAGCGGCACGGGCTGGAGCATCTGGAACGGCGCCGGGAGGAAGTGCTGTCCCGCGAAGATCGAGTGGAACCCCGTGTCGCGCACGAGCCCGACCTGCTCGAGGTGCTCGGCGATCCGCTCGGCGGGATCGTCCCCGGCCGGATGCTGGGCGGAGACGAAGAGGCCGTAGCGCACTAGTACGACCGCGGCATGCCGAGGACGTGCTGGCCGAGGTACGCGAGCACGAGGTTGTTCGAGACCGGCGCGATCGTGTAGAGCCGGGTCTCTCGAAACTTGCGCTCGACGTCGTACTCCTCGGCGAACCCCCAGCCGCCGTGCGTGTCGAGGCAGGCGTTCGCGGCCTGCCAGGACGCCTCGGCCGCGAGGAGCTTCGCCATGTTCGCCTCCGCCCCGGCCGGCTCGCCCTGCTCGAAGAGCCACGCCGCCTTGTAGCGCATGAGATCGGCGGCCTCGATGGCGGCGTGCGCGCGCGCGACCGGGAACTGCACCCCCTGGTTGGCCCCGATCGGCCGTCCGAAGACGACCCTCTCCGACGCGTAGCGGGCCGCCTTCTCGACGAACCAGCGCCCGTCGCCGATGCATTCGGCCGCGATGAGGACGCGCTCGGCGTTCATGCCGTCGAGGATGTAGCGGAAGCCCCTGCCCTCCTCGCCGACGAGGGCCTGGGCCGGCAGCTCGACGCCGTCCATGAAGACCTCCGTCGTCGCGTGGTTCATCATCGTCCGGAGCGGCCGGATGCTCAGCCTGTCGCCCGCGGCCCGCATGTCGACGAGGAAGACGGAGAGCCCGTCGCTCTTCCGCTCGACCTCCTCGAGCGGCGTCGTCCGCGCGAGCAGGAGCATGAGGTCCGAGTGGAGCGCGCGCGAGGTGAAGACCTTCTGCCCGCGGACGACGTAGCCCCCGTCGACGCGCTCCGCCGTCGTCCGGATCCGCGTCGTGTCGGAGCCGACGGTCGGCTCGGTCACCCCGAACGCCTGCAGGCGAAGCTCCCCGGCCGCGATCCCCGGGAGGTATTGGCGCTTCTGCTCCTCGCTCCCGTGCCGGAGGACGGTGCCCATCGTGTACATCTGGGCGTGGCAGGCGGCGGCGTTCCCGCCGGAGGCGTTGACCTCCTCCAGGATGACGCTCGCGGCCGTCAGCCCGAGTCCGGCGCCGCCGTACTCCTCCGGGATGAGCGCCGCGAGCCAGCCGTGCTCCGTGAGCGCGCGGACGAATTCCTCGGGGTAGCGGTCGGGCTCGAGCGCGCGCCAGTACTCCGCCGGGAAGTCGGCGCAGAGCTCGCGCACGGCTGCGCGGATCTCCCTCAGCTCGTCCGGGAGCGAGAACTCCATCAGACCGCGTGCTGTTCGAGCAGGCGCCGTGCGATCAGGAGCTGCTGGATCTCGTTCGAGCCCTCGCCGAGGATGAGGACCGGCGCGTCGCGGTAGAGGCGCTCGACGAGGTACTCCTGCGAATAGCCGTAGCCGCCGTGGATCCGCATGGCCTCGAGAGCGACCTCCTCCGCGGTCTCCGTCGCGAAGAGCTTCGCCATGCCGGCCTCGAGGTCGGCGCGCTCGCCTGCGTCCTTCTTGCGCGCGGCCGCGAGCATGAGGAGCCGCGAGGCCTCGATCTTCGTCGCCATCTGCGCGAGCTTCAGCTGGATCGCCTGGTGGTGCGCGATCGGCTTCCCGAACGCCTCGCGCTCCTGCGCGTAGCGGATCGCCGCCTCGAAGGCCGCCTGCGCGATCCCCACTGCGCGCGCGGCGATGTTGACGCGCCCGAGCTCGATCCCGCCCATGAACTGACGGAAGCCGGCGTTCTCGCCGGCCTCGCCGCCGAGGACCGCGGCTGCCGGGACCCTGAAACCGTCGAACGCGAGCTCGACGCTCTCGACCCCCTTGTAGCCGAGCTTCTTCAGCGGCTTGGAGACCGTCAGGCCCGGCTGCTCGTGGACGTCCGGCTCCTTCTGGACGACGAACGCCGTCATCCCGCGGTGAGGCGGCTCGGCGTGCGGGTCCGTCTTCGCGAGCAGCATGACGCCGCCCGCGCGGAGGCCGTTCGTGGCCCACATCTTCTGCCCGGTGATCACGTACTCCTCGCCCTCGCGCACGGCGCGGGTGCGGATCGCCTGGACGTCCGAGCCCGCGTGCGGCTCGGTCATCGAGTACGCGAAGTGGAGCTCGCCGGTCGCCATGCGCGGCAGGTAGGCCCGCCGCTGCTCGTCCGTCCCGTGTGTCCGGATCATCCACGCCGAGATGAAGTGCGTGTTGAGCACGCCGGAGAGGCTCATCCAGCCGCGGGAGAGCTCGACCTGGACGAGGGCGTAGGTGGTCAGGTCGAGCCCGAGGCCGCCGTACTCCTCGGGGATCGTCACCCCGAAGAGGCCGAGGTCCTTCATCGTCGCCACGAGCTCGGTCGGGTACTCGTCCGCGTGCTCGAGCTCGGAGGCGACCGGGACGACGTCGCGCTCGACGAAGCTGCGGACGGCGGAGACGACCTCCTGCTGCTCCGTCGTCAGCTCCGCCGTCGCCATCAGGCGGCCGCCGTCTCGGCGACCCGCGCGGCCGCGAGCGGGGCGAGGGCGCTCCGGAGGTCCTCCTGATCCTCCAGCGCGAGGACGGCCTCCTCGAGCGCCTCCACGCCGGCGCCGTCGAGCGCGAGCGCCGCGTTCTCGCGGAACTTCGCCCGCACCTCGTCGGCGCTCATGGGGTTCTCCGGCCCCCCGAGCTGGTGCGGCAGGTCGGCCTCCAGCGTCCGCCCGTCGCGTGTCGTGATCCGCACCCCGCCCGGGAACGCGCCCGGGTACGTCGCGTAGTCCTTCACCTCGTAGCGGACGCGCCCGGCGAGGTCGAGCACCTGCGGGTCGCGGATCGCCTCCGGCGTGTACGTCGTGATGCCGCAGCGTCCGTGGAGGAGCATGGCCGCGGCCGAGTACTGGAGGCTGAACTTCGCCTCGTACGTCGTCCGGGGGGCGACCTTGGCGGCGACGGGCTCGGCCACGAGGTCGACGCCCGCCGCCGGCACTGTCACGACGACCTCCGCGATGTCGTCGGCCGAGAGGCCGTCCGCCGCCGCCTCCGCGGTCGCTCCCACGGCGCCGTGCATGAAGTGGCAGGCGGGGTAGGGCTTGTACGAGATCCGCGGCGTCTCCCAGCGCGCGCCCAGGTCGGCCAGCTGCGAGTCGATGTCGACGTCCCCCCGCTCGGCTCCGACGAAGGCGTGGTAGAGCCCGAACCGCCCCTCCAGGACGCTCGGCGGCCCCTCGGCGCCGTGCGCCGCGAGGCGGGCGGCGACCAGGGCCCCGTGCGCAGCCCAGGCGGGATGGATCGGCTTCGTCGGCGTCCCGTCCTCGAGGTAGGCGAAGAGCCCCGACGCGAGGGAGCCGGCGATCCCGAGCGCGCTCGCGGCGCGGGCGGGATCGAGCCCGCCGAGGCGCGCGGCCGCGGCCGTCCCGCCGAAGATGCCGCACACCGCCGTCGGGTGGAAGCCGCGCTTGTGGAAGAGACCCGAGGCGGCCATCCCGACCCGGGTGACGACCTCGTTCCCCGCGACGACGGCCGTGAGCGCCTCCCGGCCCGCGGCCCCCGCGGCCTCCGCCGCAGCCAGCGCCGCGGGGCAGACGACGACACTGACGTGGGCGACCGACTCCGAGTGCGTGTCGTCGTAGTCGAGCCCGTGGCAGGCCATCGCGTTCGCGAAGGCGGCGTTCGGGGCGGGGAGGCCCGTCCGCCTGCCGATGACCGTGGCCTCGTCTTCGCCGCCGAGCCCCTCCATCGTCTTCCGTCCCTCCGTGGCCACGTCCAGGGCGGTCGCCGCCAGTCCGCAGCCGAGGGTGTCCAGGAGGTGCAGCTTGGCGGCCTCGAGGACCTCGCCGGGAACGTCCTCGAGGGCGAGGCCCGTCGTCCACTCCGTGAATCTCCGTGCCGCCGTCATCTCACACCCTCCAGTCGTCGTCCGTCCCCGGGAACGTCTCCTCCACCTCGGGCGCGTCGCGCTTGTAGAGCATGAACGTGCGCCTGAACTCGATCACGACCTCGCGGCGCTGGTTCACGCCCCGGCAGCGCATCGTCACGATGCCGACGCTCGGGTTCGACCCGGACTCGCGCAGGTCCGTGATCTCGCTCTCGGCCCAGAGCGTATCCCCGGCGAAGACCGGATTCGGGAGCTTTATGTCCGTCCAGGAGAGGTTGGCCGTCGCGTTCTCGCTCGTGTCGGGAACGGTCATGCCGGTCACGAGCGCGAGCGTGAGCGTCGAGTTCACGAGCGGGCGCCCGAAGCGCGTCCGCTCGGCGAACGGCACGTTGAAGTGCACCTGGTTCGTGTTCATCGTCAGGCACGTGAACCAGACGTTGTCGGTCTCGGTGATCGTGCGCCCGAAGCGACTCCGGAAGACGTCGCCGACGTCGAGGTCCTCGTAGAACCGGCCGCGCCACGTCTTCGGCGCGGCGGCGTGGTCAGTTGCCATCGGAAACGCTCCTTTCCGCCTCGGCGAGTACCTGTCTCGCGCGCTCGACGACCGGGAGGTCGACCATCTCGCCGTCGAGGCTCACGACCCCGGCTCCGCCGGCGACGCCGCGGTCGTAGGCCTCGACCACGCGGCGCGCTCGCTCGAGCTCGTCGCCGGTCGGCGAGAAGACGCGGTTCACGACATCGATCTGCGCCGGGTGGATGCAGAGCTTCCCCCGGAAGCCGAGCGAGCGGGCGAGCCGGCACTCGGCGTCGAGGCTCTCGGGGTCCTGCAGGGCCAGGTGCACGAGGTCGAACGGCGCGCGGAGCCCGGCCGCGGCCGAGTCGAGCACGACGAGCGAGCGCGCCAGCAGGACCTCCTGCCCGTCCAGGCGCGGCTCCAGGCGGAGCTCGACCCCGAGATCCACGGCGCCGAGGGCGAGCGCGGCCACGCGCGGCGCCGCGGCGACCTCGTACGCGCGCCTGAGGCCCTGCGCGGTCTCGACGATCGCGACGACCGGCGGCCCCCCCGTCCCGAGCCGCGCCACCGCTTCCGGAGTCGCCTTCGGGAGGACGAGCGCGCCGAGCTCGACGTCCGCGAGCGCGCGGAGGTCGTCCT
>DATAAQ010000019.1:0-23690 GCA_036260055.1 Gaiellaceae bacterium
GCACGCGGCTGGCTCGCGGAGCGGGAGGCCGCGCTCGAGAGCCTCACGGCCGTCAAGCGCGCGGGCGCCGACGTCGTCGTCTCGTACTGGACGAGGGAGCTGGCCGAGTGGCTCTGATCCGGTCCTCGCGCTCGACGCGAAGCTCGAGCCTCTTCGCACGCGCTCGCGACGTGATTCCGGGCGGCGTCAACTCCCCGGTGCGGGCGTGGCGCGCCGTCTCGGCGGAGGGGCCGTTCTTCGCCAGGCGCGGGGAGGGCCCGTACCTGGAGGACGAGGACGGGACCCGCTACGTCGACTGGGTCATGTCGTGGGGGCCGCTCGTCTTCGGCCACGCCGATCCCGAGGTCGTCGAGGCCGTGCGGGAGGCCGCGGCCGAAGGGACGACCTTCGGGGTGCCGACGGAGCGCGAGGTCGAGCTCGTCGAGGAGCTCGCCGACGCGATCCCGTCCGTCGAGAAGGCGAGACTCGTCTCCTCCGGCACGGAGGCCGCCATGTCGGCGATCCGCCTCGCCCGCGGGTTCACGCGGCGTGACCGCATCCTCAAGTTCGAGGGCGGCTACCACGGCCATGCCGACGCGCTCCTGGCCGGCGCCGGCTCCGGCGTCGCCACGCTGGCGGTCCCTTCGAGCCCCGGCGTCCCGGCGGCCGCGGCCGCCGACACGGTCGTCTGCCCCTACAACGACGTCGACGCGGCCGCCGCCGCGTTCGAGCGCTACGGCGAGGGCCTCGCGGCCGTGCTCGTCGAGCCCGTCGCCGGGAACATCGGCGTCGTCCCGCCCGCGCCGGGCTTCCTCGAGGCGCTCCGCGCCCTCTGCGACGCGGCGGGGGCGCTGCTCGTCTTCGACGAGGTCATCACGGGCTTCCGGGTCGCGCACGGCGGCGCCCAGGCGCTCTACGGCGTCCGGCCCGATCTGACGGTCCTCGGCAAGATCGCGGGCGGCGGTCTCCCCCTGGCGGCCTTCGGCGGGCGGGCCGACGTGATGGACGAGCTCGCGCCCGCCGGCCCCGTCTACCAGGCGGGGACGCTCTCCGGCAACCCGCTCGCGACCTCGGCCGCGCTCGTCGTCCTCCGCCGTCTACGCGACCCCGCCGTCTACGAGCGGCTCGAGTCGCTCGGGGCGCGGCTCGAGGAGGGGCTCCGCGCGGCGGCCGGCGACGAGGCGGTCTGCCTCCAGCGCGTCGGCGCGATGGCGACGCTCTTCTTCCACCCGTGGCCGGTGCGGAGCTTCGCCGACGCGTCGGCGAGCGACCTCGACCGCTACGGCGCCTGGTTCCGTCACCTCCTCGAGCGGGGCATCTACGTGCCGCCGTCGCAGTTCGAGGCGCTCTTCGTCTCGACGGCGCACGGCGAGCCCGAGGTCGACGCGACCGTCGAGGCGGCAAGTGAGTTCTTCGGCGGCTAGCGCATCGCTCTGGGAGACGATCGCGCGCGAGGCGGAGCGGGAGAGCGAGCTCTGGGCCGCCGCCCTGCTTCCCGCGGTCGCGCGGGCCGAGGCGCCCATCTTCTCTCCGCTCGGCGCCGAGCGGTTCGCGCTCGGGCTCGAGTCCATCTACGAGGGCTACCTGCTCCACTACGGACGGCCGCGCCTCTTCGGGCCCGCCGACGGGGACACCGCCGTGCTGCTCGGCGACTACCTCTACGCCCACGGCCTCGTGCGCGTCGCGGCGCTCGGGGACGTCGACGTCGTGGCCGATCTCGCCGAGCTCCTCTCCGTCTGCGCGCAGCTCCGCGCCGAGGCGGGACCCGGCGACGGGGCCGCCTGGGCGGCGACCGTCGCCTGCCTCGCGGGTCCGCGCGAGGATTTGGCCCGGGCGCGCGCCGCGCTACGGGACCGCGGCGACCCGGCTCCCCTCCTGGAGCTGGCCGAGCGCGAGGCGGGCCGGGACGCGGTCGCGCTGGCCCTCGC
Source organism: Gaiellaceae bacterium (assembly GCA_036260055.1). Taxonomy (GTDB): domain Bacteria; phylum Actinomycetota; class Thermoleophilia; order Gaiellales; family Gaiellaceae; genus DASQWP01. Next base: position 1,908 of record DATAAQ010000019.1, read on the forward strand.
GGGCCACGGCGTGCGGGTCGATTAGGATCTCGGTCGTATGAGCGACGGGACCCTGGCGCTTCTCCTCGCGGCCGAGAAGTCGATCGCCGAGGAGGGCCGCGACATCATCATCGCCATGCTCGTCGTCGGGCTGGTCTTCCTGAGCGTGATCGCGCTCGGCCAGCTCGGCCGCTGGCTCTCCCACCGCCGCCGCGGCCACTAACGCTGCCGCCTCCGCGCGCCGGCGCTCGTACCACGGCGAGGCGGATAGACTCGAGGCGGTGGCCTTTGCCGACCTCCGCTCCTGGATCGACCTGCTGCGGCGGGAGGGCGAGCTGGTCGAGGTCGAGGCCGAGGTCGACCCCCACCTCGAGATCACGGAGATCACCGACCGTGTCGTCAAGGCGGGCGGGCCCGCCCTGCTCTTCAGGAACGTCAAGGGCTCCGAGCGGCCGCTGCTCATCAACCAGTTCGGGACCGAGCGGCGGATGTGCCTCGCGTTCGGGGCCGAGAGCCTCGACGCCGTCGCGCGCAAGCTCGAGAACGTGATCGAGATGCAGCCGCCGCAGGGCCTCGTCGAGAAGGTGCGGGGGCTCGGCAAGCTCAAGCGCCTCGCGGACTCGCTCCCGAGGACGGTCTCGCGCGGCGCCTGCCAGGAGCTCGTGCTCGAGCCGGACCTCGACGCGCTCCCGATCCAGCACTGCTGGCCCGGCGACCCCGCCCCCTTCGTGACGCTCCCCGCCGTCTTCACGAAGGACCCGCGCACCGGCGTCCGCAACGTCGGCATGTACCGCATGCAGAAGATCGACGCCCGCTCGACGTTCATGCACTGGCAGATCCACAAGGACGGGCGCGCGGACTGGCTCGCGGCCGAGGGCGAGATCCCGGTCGCCGTCGCCCTCGGGTGCGACCCGGTCACGACGTACTCGGCGAGCGCGCCGCTGCCCAAGCACATCGACGAGCTCATGCTCGCGGGCTTTCTCCGCGGCGAGGCGGTGGAGCTGGTCAAGTGCAGGACGGTCGACCTCGAGGTTCCGGCCAACGCCGAGATCGTGCTGGAGGGGACGATCGCGCAGGGCGACGTGGGCACCGAGGGGCCGTTCGGCGACCACACGGGGTACTACTCGCCGCCGGAGCCCTTCCCCGTCTTCCGGCTCATGTGCATGACGATGCGGCGCGACGCCGTCTACCCGTCCATCGTCGTCGGCGTCCCTCCGGCCGAGGACGCCTGGCTGGGCAAGGCGACCGAGCGCATCTTCCTGCCCGCCGTGCGCATGACCGTCCCGGAGATCGTCGACTACGACCTTCCGGTGGCCGGCGCCTTCCACAACTGCGTGCTCGTCTCCATCCGCAAGGCGTTCCCCGGCCACGCGAAGAAGGTGATGCACGCCATCTGGGGGCTCGGCATGCTCTCGCTCTCCAAATCCGTCGTCGTCGTGGACGAGTTCGTCGACGTGCACGACTACGAGCAGGTGTTCTTCCACGTCTGCGCCAACGTCGACCCGAAGCGGGACGTGCTCCTCTCCGAGGGCCCGCTCGACCAGCTCGACCACGCCGCCGCCGCCTACTGCTACGGAGGCAAGCTGGGCGTCGACGCGACCCACAAGTGGGAGTCCGAAGGAGGCCGTCCCTGGCCCGAGCGGATCGAGATGACGGCCGAAGTTCGTGACGCCGTCGACCGCCGCTGGAGCGAGTACGGGATCGACCGCGAAGAGGCGGGGAACGGCCGCATTTCCAGGGTCTTGAGGCAAACGGTACGTCGTTGACAGATTCACGAGAGCGCAGAAACAATGCCGTGGGCTTGTAACACGGAGAGAGGAGCTTCTTGGCCGACGAGCTAGAGCGGCCGGGGCAGGGCCCCCACCAGGAACACTCTGAGCCCCATCTTCCCTCTCCGACGATCTGGCCGTTCGCGTTCGCGGGCGGCATCGCGCTCGTCCTCGTCGGGCTGATCGTCAACCTCTGGGTCACCGTCGTCGGCGCCGTCATCGCCGTCGTCTTCGGGTTCTTCTGGATCCGCGAGGTGACGCGCGAGGTGCGGGGCGTCCCCCCCGAGCCGGAGGAGCCGCTCGTCGTCGCCGAGCCGGACGAGGAGGCGGAGGTCGCGCGCTACCCGCGCTCGAAGTTCCTGGAGGGCGCCACCCTCGGCTTCGGCGCGCTCATCGGCGGGGTCATCACCGTCCCGGTGCTCGGCTTCGCCGTCGCCCCCGCGTTCGTGGGCCAGGACTATCCCGAGGTCGACCTCGGCCCGCTCGACGGCTACCCCGAGGGCGACTTCATCGTCGCGACGTTCCTCTCCGGGGCCGGCGGGGACGGCGACGTCACCCGCCGCACAGCCTTCGTCCGCAACAACGGGCTCAAGAACCAGGTTCCGAGCTTCACGATCCTCTCCAACCGCTGCGTCCACCTCGGCTGCCCGACGCAGCCGCAGGGACCGCCCGGGGAGTCGCGCGAGATCGAGACCGAGGGCGGGGGCGCCGTGACCCTGACGCCTGTCCAGCCGTCCGGCTTCGGGTGTCCCTGCCACGGCGGCGCGTACGACATCGAGGGCAACCGCACGGCCGGGCCCCCGGTGCGCGCGCTCGACCGCTACGAGTACTCGATCGCGAACGGGAGGCTGCGCCTCGGCAAGCCCTACAGCGTCTCCAAGGTGCAGGGCGAGGGCGCCGACGCGCGGATCGAGAAGTACGACGTGGCGGACCCGGGCGTCCACCTGGACGGGCCCGAAGAGTTCCTCTACCCCTACGTGCCGTGAGGGTCGCCTAGGTGCCCCGCGTCAGGTCGAAGCGCCGGCAGCAGCTCGAGCAGGCGGTCATGCTCCCCGTCGACTGGCTGGAGGAGCGCTCCGGCCTCGTCGGGGCCGTCAAGTACTTCCTCTTCCGGAAGGTCCCGCACGACACGAACTGGTTCCACACGCTCGGCTCGGCGACCCTGACCGCCTTCCTCGTCCAGGCGATCACGGGCGTGATACTCGCGTTCTACTACAAGCCGTCGCCGAACGAGGCGTACGCCTCGATCCAGACGATCACGAACGAGCTGACGCTCGGCTGGCTCGTGCGCGGCATGCACCGCTGGGGCGCGAGCGTGTTCATCATCCTCCTCTTCCTCCACATGGGGCGCGTGTTCCTCTTCGGCGCCTACAAGTACCCGCGCGAGCTGAACTGGCTGATCGGCGTGATCCTGCTCACGATGGCAATGGCGGAGGGCTTCACGGGCTACCTGCTTCCGTGGGATCAGACGGCGTACTGGGCGACCGTCGTCGGCATCAACATCAACGCGACGGCGCCGATTGCGGGACCCTTCCTCGCCGACTTCCTCCGGGGGGGAGCGGAGATCGGCGAGAACACCCTCTCCATTTTCTACTCGCTGCACATGCTCGTGATCCCGGGCGGGCTCTTCGCGCTCATCGGGCTGCACCTCTATCTCGTCATCCGCCTCGGCATCACCTCGCCGCCCTGGTCGCAGGACGCGCCCGGGCTCGAGCGCGAGGAGGTCGTGACGGCGCGGCGCGGCCTCGTCGACCCGCGGCCCCGCGGGAACGGCGCCGGCGTGCCGCCGCGAAAGCGGGTGGGGCCGTGAGCAGCGAGGAGCAGCGCGCCCAGTTCAAGCGCTACAAGGAGGACGTCGCCGCCCGGGGGAAGCCCTTCTTCCCCTACGCGATGTTCCACGACACGGTCATGAGCCTGGTTGTCGTGGCCGTCATCGTCGCGCTCGCGTGCATCTGGTACTTCACGTCCGGCGAGGAGCCGGGCGACGCGGGGATCCTCGGGCCCCGCTACACGGAGGAGGCCGATCCGGGGACGACGTCGTTCATCCCGCGGCCCGACTGGTACTTCTTCTTCCTCTTCTACCTGCTGCGGATCTTCAAGTGGCCGGAGTCGGTCATCCTCGGGACGGTCGGCATCCCGACGATCGCGCTCATCCTCCTGATGATGGTCCCCTTCTTCGACCGCAGACGTGAGCGGCGCCTCGTCCGCCGCCCCGTTGCGGTCGTCGCCGCGCTGCTCGTCATCGCCTCGATGGGGATCCTCACGTACAGGGGCGCGACCGCCGAGGAGTCGCTTGCCTCCGAGAGCGTCGAGCTCGTGGACGAGTGGGTGCAGGCGCAGGGCCTCTCCGAGGAGGGGCGCGAGGGCGGCGTCCTCTTCGCCCAGTCCGGCTGCATGAACTGTCACACGTATCTCGACGCGGGCTCGGCCAACCTCGGCGCCCCGGACCTCACCGACATCGGCGCCGGGGGCCAGGGCATCGACTACTTCGTCCAGTACATCGGCAACCCGCGCCAGTTCGGCAACGAGGTCATGCCGGTCTACGAGGGGCTCGGCGAGGAGAACCTGCGCCTGCTCGCCACGTTCATGGAGGAGTCGAAGGGCGAGGGCGAGGGCGGGGGCGAGGCCGACGGCGGCTAGCGCCGGCTCGGGCTCGTGAACGTCTTCCTCGGGATCACGGGCGCGTCCGGCGCGCCGTATGCGGCGCGCCTGCTCGAGGCGCTCGTGGGCGCGGGCTGCGAGGTCGGCGTCTGCGTCTCGGACGCGGGCTACGAGGTGCTCGCGACCGAGCTCTACCGCGACCCCACGCTCTCCCGGGAGGCCGTCCTGGAGCGGCTGGTCCCGGGCGACGGCGTGGCCGTCTTCGCGAAGGACGACTACAAGGCGCCGTACGCGAGCGGGTCGGCCGCCGTCGACGGCTACGTCGTCTGCCCCTGCTCGATGGCGACGGCGGCGGCGATCGCCGCGGGGGCGATGGCCAACCTCGTCCACCGCGCCGCCTCGGTCGCCCTGAAGGAGGAGCGCAAGCTCGTCCTCGTGCCGCGCGAGACGCCGCTCTCCGCCATCCACCTCGAGAACCTCCTCCGCCTGCGCCGGGCCGGCGCGACGATCGTCTTCGCGGCGCCGGGCTTCTACCATGCCCCGGACACGGTCGGCGATCTGGTGGACTTCGTGGTGGGCCGGTGCCTGGATCAGCTCGGGATCGAGAACACGCTCGTGCGCCGCTGGGGGCAGGAGACGTGACGTCGGGCGTGCTCGCGCCGGAGGCCGTCCGCTCGATGTTCGACCGGATCGCCCCCGTCTACGACACCATGAACCGCGTGATGACGGCCGGTCTCGACCGCCGCTGGCGGCGGCTCGCCGCCGCGAGCGTCGTGCGGGCGGGCGACGAGGTCCTCGACGCCTGCTGCGGCACGGGCGACCTGGCGCTCGCCGGCGAGCGCGAGGGCGGCCGCGTTACCGGGGTCGACTTCTCCGAGCGGATGCTCGAGCGCGCCCGCGGGAAGTCGCGCGCGATCGAGTGGGTACGGGGCGACCTCCTCGCCCTCCCGTTCGCGGACGCGAGCTACGACGCCGCCACCGTCGGGTTCGGGATCCGTAACGTCGAGGACCTGGAGGCCGGGCTCCGCGAGCTCGCGCGCGTGCTCCGACCCGGCGGGCGGCTGGCCTGCCTCGAGATCACGCGGCCGCGCGGCCTGCTCCGCCCCTTCTTCCGCCTCTGGTTCGACGGGCTCGTGCCCCTTGCGGGGCGGCTCCTCCCCGGCGGCGCCGCCTACAGCTACCTGCCCGCGAGCGTCCGCCGTTTCCCCGGCCCGGAGGATCTCGCCGGCGCCATGCGCGCCGCCGGCTTCGAGGACGTCCGCTGGCGCCTGCTGGGGGGCGGGATCGTCTCGCTGCACGTCGCCGTCGCGTCGCGGCGGGAGGGGACCGGCGCTTGAACGCCGCGCTCGCCACCGTCCGCGCGGCCCCCGGCCTGGACGAGTACCTCGAGCTCCTGGAGGAGCGCCTCGAGGACGTCGTGGCGGGACACCGCGGCCGGGTCTCCGAGCTCGCGGTGGAGACGCTCGGGGCCGGCGGCAAGCGACTCCGGCCGGTGCTCGTCTTCCTCGCGACCCCGCCCGACCTCCGCACCGCCGAGCGCGCCGTCGCCGGAGGGGCGGCGGTCGAGCTCGTCCACATGGCGACGCTCGTCCACGACGACCTCCTCGACCGCGCGGACCTCCGGCGCGGTCGTCCGACCGTCTGGGCCGGGCACGGCGAGGCCGCGGCGAAGGCGACGGGCGACTACCTCTTCGCCCGCGCGTTCGCCCAGCTCGCGGCCACCGGGGACGCGCGGGCGGTCGCCGTCCTCGTCGAGGCCGCGCTCGCGCTCGCGCGCGGCGAGGCGCTCCAGCGCCGCCAGGCCTTCCGACCGGACACCTCCGTCGACGAGTACCTCCTCCGCTGCTCCCTGAAGACGGGCAAGCTCTTCGAGGCCGCCTGCCTCCTCGGCGGGGGCGGGCGCTCGCTGGGGGCGTTCGGGCTCGCGCTCGGGATCGCGTTCCAGATCGCGGACGACATCCTCGACTGCACCGGCGACGAGCACGCCACCGGAAAGGCGGGCGGCGTCGACCTCCGCGACGGGACGCCGACCCTTCCGCTCATCGTCGCGGCCCGCCGCGACCCGTTCGTGCGCCGCGCCCTCGCCGGCGAGGTCGTGCCCGGCGCGCTCGGGCGGGTCGCCGCGAGCGGGGCGCTCGAGACGGCGCGTGAGCTCGCGCTCCGCTACGCCGCGCGCGCCCGGGCGGCGCTCGACGGCGAGCCGGAGCGCGCCTCGCTCGAGGCGCTGACGCACCTCGTCGTGGACCGGGACGCGTGATGGCGACTCTCGCGCGGCGGTCGACGCTCGACGCGATCGGCGAGAAGGTGGAGGCGAACGAGCGCCTCACCTTCGAGGACGGGCTCGCGCTCATGGAGTCCGACGACCTCCTCCGGCTCGGCGAGCTCGCGGAGGGCGCGCGCGTGCGGCGGGGCGGCGGCCGCGAGGCCTACTTCGTCCAGAACCTCTACCTGAACCAGTCGAACGTCTGCCGCGTCAAGTGCAAGTTCTGCGCCTTCGCGGTGACACGGAAGCAGCCGGGCGCCTACACCTACACGCCCGAGGAGCTCGTCGAGGAGGCGCTCCGGCAGCGCGAGGCGACGGGCTTCACGGAGATCCACATGGTCGGGGGCGAGAACCCGCACGTCGGCTTCGACTACTACGTCGCCATCGTCGCCGGGCTCCACGAGGCGCTCCCGGACGTGCACCTCAAGTGCTTCACCGCGAGCGAGATCCACCACATGACGAAGCTGTCCGGCCTCTCGCACGAGGACGTCCTCCGGGAGCTCCGGGACGCCGGCCTCGGCTCGCTCCCGGGCGGCGGCGCCGAGGTCTTCGCCGATCGCGTGCGCCGCCTCGTCGCGCCCGGCAAGGAGCACCCGGACTTCTGGCTCCACACCCACCGGACGGCGCACGGCCTCGGCATCCCGACGCACTGCACGATGCTGTACGGGCACGTGGAGACGTACGAGGAGCGCGTCGACCACCTGCTCCGGCTCCGGGCGTTGCAGGACGAGACGGGCGGCTTCCTCGCCTTCGTCCCGCTCGCCTTCCATCCCGAGAACACCGTCTTCGAGCGGCGCGGGTGGAAGCACACGAGCGGCTCCGACGATCTCAAGATGATCGCCGTCTCGCGCCTCCTGCTCGACAACGTCGCGCACGTGAAGGCGTACTGGATCATGATGGGGATGCCGCTCGCGGCGGTCGCGCTCCACTTCGGCGCCGACGATGTCCAGGGCACCGTCGTCCGCGAGGAGATCTTCCACGCCGCGGGCGCCCGCACCGAGACCGAGCAGAAGGTCGACGAGCTCGTCCGCTTCGTCCGCGAGGCCGGTCGCGTCCCCGTGCAGCGGGACACCCTCTACAACGAGCTCCGCCGGTGGGAATGACGGACTCCCCAGGCCTCCGGAGGCGGCCGTGATCCGGCTCGGCCGCATCTCCTACGTGAACATGGCGCCCGTCTTCTTCCGCCTCGACGCGGAGGTGCGGGAGGTTCCCGGCGTGCCGACCGAGCTGAACGCGCGCCTGCTCTCGGGCGACATCGACCTCGCTCCCGTCTCCTCGATCGAGTACGGACGGAACGCCGAGCGGCTGCGCATCCTGCCCCGCCTCTGCGTCTCCTCCGAGGGCGCGGTGGACTCGATCCAGCTCGTCTCCCGGGTGCCGCTCGAGCGCATCGCCAGCGTGGCCGTCACGCCGGAGAGCGCCACCTCGGCCGTGCTCGTGCGCGTGCTGCTCCCGGACGCGGAGCACCTGCCGCTCGGCCAGCCGGCCGACGCGAAGCTGCTCATCGGCGACGCCGCGCTCCGGAGCGCGTTCGAGGACCCGACGCCGCACTACGACCTCGGCCAGCTCTGGCTCGAGCGCACCGGGCTCCCGATGGTCTACGCGGTCTTCGCGTGCCCCGACCCGCCGCCGGCGGGAATCCTCGAGGTCGAGGAGGCGCTTCTCGCCGCCCACCGGCGCGCGCGCTCCGAGCCCGAGGTCCTCGCCCATGAGGCGAGCGAGCTCTACGGCTACCCGCCCGGGTTCCTCGCGCGCTACTTCGAGAAGCTCCACTACCGCTTCGGGCCCCGGGAGCGCGCGGGCCTCCTCTCGTTCTTCGAGCTCGCCCGCGACGCCGGCGAGCTGGACGCCGTCCCCGAGCTCCGCTTCCTCGCCGAAGAGACGGTGCGGGCATGAGCGGCGTGCGAGGGGTCCTCGAGCGGGCGCTCGCCGGCGAGCGGATCTCCGAGGCCGACGCAATCGCGCTCCTCGCGAGCCGGGAGCTCGTCCCGATCGGGCGGGTCGCCGACGAGCTGCGGAACCGGAAGGTCGCCGCCGACCGGATCACGTTCGTCGTCGACCGCAACGTCAACTACACGAACATCTGCCAGACGGACTGCGACTTCTGCGCCTTCTACCGGCGGCCCGGCGACCGCCGCGAGGGCTACCTGCTCCCGAAGCCCGTCATCTTCAAGAAGATCGAGGAGACGCTGGCGCTCGGCGGCACCGCGCTTCTCATGCAGGGCGGGCACCACCCGGATCTCGGCGTCGACTTCTACGAGGACCTCTTCTCGTCCATCAAGGCGCGCTACAAGATCCACCTGCACGCCCTCTCGCCGCCGGAGATCCAGCACCTCGCGCGCCGGTCGCGGATCTCGATCCCGGAGGCTCTGACGCGGCTCCGCGACGCGGGCCTCGACTCGCTGCCCGGCGGCGGCGCCGAGATCCTCGTCGACCGCGTCAGAGACGCCATCGCGCCCAAGAAGACGAAGTCGGCCGAGTGGCTCGGCGTGATGCGCGATGCGCACCGGCTCGGCATGTCGTCGACCGCCACGATGATGTACGGCCACGTGGAGACGCTCGCCGAGCGCGTCGAGCACATGCGCAAGATCCGGGAGCTCCAGGACGAGACGCGCGGCTTCCGGGCGTTCATCTCCTGGACGTTCCAGCCGGACGGCACGCGGCTCGCCCCCCGCGTCTCCCGCCACCCGACGTCGTTCGAGTACCTCCTGACGCAGGCGGTCAGCCGGATCCATCTCGACAACGTCGAGCACATCCAGTCGAGCTGGGTGACGCAAGGGATGAAGGTCGGCCAGGTGGCCCTCTCCTTCGGAGCCGACGACATGGGCTCGGTGATGATCGAGGAGAACGTCGTCTCGGCCGCCGGGACGACCCACCGGGCGACGACCGACGACTTCGTGCGCGCCATTCGCGCGCTGGGCAAGACGCCGGTGCAGCGGGACACGCTCTACCGCGAGGTCAAGGTCTTCGCGTAGCGGCCGATCTCCTGCCGAGGGCTTGTATCTCCGGCCCTCGGCTTTCATCCTGTGACACTCGTGCTCCGAGGGACGGCCTTGCTCGCCGCCGTGGCGGCGCTCGCGGCGCCGGCCGCGGCGGACGCTTGGTCGCAGAAGACCCGTCTCTTCCCCGGCGTCACGTACACGAAGCACTTCCGCTGGGCGTACGGCGGGCCGCTCGTGCTCCACGTCGTCGTCGGCCCGAAGCCGGGCGGGCTCTACGACCTGAGGCCCGTCCTCGCCGGCGGCCGCATCACCGGCCGCGCGACGTTGAGCTCGATGCAGCGCCGGCGGATGGGCCGCGCGAACGCCGTCGGCGTGAACGGCGACTTCTTCAGCTGGGCACGCGGGCACCTGAACGGAATGCTCCTCCGACGCGGCGTCCTCGACACGAGCCCCAACGCTGCGCGCTCGAGCCTCGCGGTCGGCGCTGACGGCGTCCTCCGCGTCGAGAGGATCCGCTTCGCGGGCTCGTGGGGCGCCGAGGACAGCCCGGCGGTCAGGCTGCGGCAGCTCAACCGGTCGCTGCCCTCGCGGGAAGGCTACGCCCTCTTCACGCGGCGCTGGGGGGCTCGGACGCCCCGCGCGAGGTACGCCTACGAGGCGATCCTGAACGGCCTCGCCCGGACGGTCCCGAACCGGCCTCGGCGCGCGGTGGTCGTCCGTCTCGTGCGGGGAAGTGGCCACTTCATCCCGCCGGGAGGCGCCGTCCTCCAGGCGCGAGGCGAGCAGCGGCGGGGACTGCGCACCGTCGCGCGGCCGGGGACGACGCTTCAGCTGGCCTTCGGGCTCGACCCCTGGTGGGACGGCGTGGAGAGCGCCATCGGCGGCGGACCGCTGCTCGTCCGCGGCGGACGGCCGGTCTTCCGGGCGGAGGAGGCCTTCACGACCTACCAGCTGGTGCCCCGGCATCCGCGGACCGCCGTCGGTCAGCTCGCCGACGGGCGGATCGTCCTCGTCGCAGTGGACGGGCGCAGCACGGCGTCGTGGGGCCTCACGATCGCGCAGCTCGCGGAGGAGATGGCCCGCCTCGGCGCCGTCGAGGCAATGGCGCTGGACGGCGGCGGCTCGACGACGATGGCGGTCAACGGGAGGGTCCTGAACGACCCGTCCGACGGATCCGAGCGCGCCGTCGCCGACTCGCTCCAGCTCCTCTACTACGGTGTCCATGCGCCGCCGCCGCGGTACGGCTCGTTCTCGCCCGACGGCGACGGGGTCCGGGACGTCCAGCGGCTGGCTGCCAGGCTCGTGCGCCCGGCCCGTGTCGACTTCCGGCTGCTCCGGCCGGACAGGAGCGTCGCCTGGCGGCTCCGCGACGACCTCGGCCGCGGGACCTTCGCCCGCGAGCTCCGCCGCAGGTCCCTCGCCGAGGGCAGGTGGACCTGGCTGACCGCCGCGACCGACGCCGCCGGCCTGACGAGCCGGATGCGCCGGACGTTCGTCGTCAACAAGACGCTCGGATTCCTGGAGCTCTCCTCGCAGGTCGTCCGGCTGCGGCCCAAGTACGGGGGCCGGACGGTGATCTCGTTCAGGCAGCGGAACGACGCGACCACCTCTGTGGTCGTCCGCCGCCGCGGAGGGCGCCTCGTCCGCGACCTCATCGGCCGTCGGGCGCTCCCCCCGGGGCGCTACGCCGTCGTCTGGAACGCGCGCAACGCGTCCGGCGAATTGGTCTCACCCGGGAGGTTCCTCGTCCGCGTCCGGGCGACGAACCGGCTCGGCACCGTGGCGCTGCAGCGGCGGCTCTCGGTGGTCTCCGCGGGAGGGTAGCCTCCGAGGGCGCCGGGGCCCCCGGCTAGACTCGTCCTCCGTGCACGAGATCACGGACGCCGTCACAGGGGCGATCGGCGACTACGGGCTCTACGCCGTCTTCCTGCTCATGCTCGTGGACGCCGTGTTCCCGGCGGCGAGCGAGCTCGTCATGGTGTACGCGGGAGCCATCGCCATCGGCGCCTTCCCCGAGTCCGGCGTGACGCTCTTCGGCGAGACGATCGAGTCGACGGGCTGGGCGTACGTCGCCATGGCGGGCGCGGGGACGGTCGGCTACACGCTCGGCTCGATCCTCGGCTGGGCGATCGGCCTCCTCGCCGGCCGGCCCTACCTCGAGCGGCATGGACGCTGGCTCCACGTGACGCCGGAGAAGCTCGACAAGGCGGAGGCCTGGTTCGACCGCTGGGGCGACGCCGCCGTGCTCGTCTCACGGGTCCTGCCCGTCGTCCGCTCGTTCATCTCCATCCCGGCCGGCATCGCCGAGATGGCGCTCGGCCGCTACACCGTGCTCACGTTCGTCGGCACGGTCCCGTGGTGCTTCGGCCTTGCGGGGGTCGGCCTCGCGCTCGGCAGCGGCTGGGAGCGCTTCCACGAGAGCTTTCGCTACGCCGACTACGCCATCGTCGCCGCCGTCGTGGCGGGCGTCGTGTACCTCCTCGTGCGCGCGCGTAAGCGGCGCCTGCGGCGGCGGGCGCTCGAGCGTTCTGCGTGAAGGACCCCCCGGTAGACTCGACCGGCGTGACGATCCCCCTCGTGGACGTGAAGGCGCAGTACGCGCCCCTCCTGGACGAGCTCAAGGAGACCCTGGGGAGGGTCCTGGAGTCCGGCCGGTTCGTCCTCGGCCCCGAGGTGGCGGCGTTCGAGCGGGAGGCGGCCGCCTACCTCGGCGTCCGCGAGGCGGTCGGCGTCGCGAACGGGACCGACGCGCTCGTCCTCGCCCTGGACGCGCTCGGCATCGGCAGCGGCGACGAGGTCGTCTGTCCCGCCTTCACGTTCTACGCCACGGCCGAGGCGATCGCCCGCCGAGGCGCCGCGCCGGTCTTCTGCGACATCGACCCGGTGACGCTGAACCTCGATCCGGCGGACGTCGCCGAACGCCTGGGCGCGCGGACGAAGGCCGTTATCGCCGTGCACCTGTTCGGCCGGCCGGCGCTCGTCGAGGACGCGGCCCAGGCGTTCGGGGCGACGCTCGCGGGACGTCGGACGGGGTCGCTGGGCGCGGTCTCGACCTTCAGCTTCTTCCCCACGAAGAACCTGTTCGGGCTGGGCGACGGCGGCCTCGTCGCAACGTCCGACCCCTACCTGGCCGAGCGCGTCAGGCTGCTCCGCTTCCACGGCTCCCGCGAGAAGGAGACGTTCGAGGCGGTCGGGTACAACTCGCGACTGGACGAGCTCCAGGCCGCCGCCCTCCGGCTCTTCCTCGAGCGCGTCGACTCCTGGAACGTCGTCCGCCGCGAGGCGGCGGCGCGCTACGCCGAGCTCGGCCTCGGCGAGGTGTGCGAGCTGCCGGAGGACGAGCCCGGCCACGTCTACCACGTGTACGTCGTCCGCTCGTCGGAGCGCGAGCGGATCGCGGAGGCGCTGCGGGCGGCCGGGATCGGCTGCGCGGCCTACTATCGGAGGCCGCTCCACCTCCAGCCGGTCTTCGCGTCCCTCGGCTACGAGGAGGGCGACTTCCCCGAGGCGGAGCGGGCCGGCCGCGAGGCGCTCGCGTTGCCGCTCTGGGCAGGAATCACGCCCGAGCAGCAGGAGCGGGTCGTCGAGACCGTTCGTTCGGCGGTGTCGGTGCGGGCCGCCGGATGAGAGCGCTCAACCGGCACCGGATCTGGCAGGCCGCGGTCGATGCGGCCCTGATCGCGGCTGCGTGGTACCTCGCCTTCGCTCTCCGCTTCGACTACGGGATCCCGCCCCGCTACGAGCGCCTCCTCACCGAGACGATCGCGGTCGTCGTCGGCGTCAAGATCGCCGTCTTCGTCCTCTTTCGCCTGTACGACCACTGGTGGCGGTACCTCTCCATCCGCGACATGTGGGCGGTCGCGCGCGCCGTCACGGCCGCCTCGCTCCTCGCCGAGATCTTCGTCTACCTGCTCGATCCCGAGCAGGGGCTGCGCGTCCCGCGGTCCATCGTCATCTTCGACTGGCTCATCCTGCTCGCGCTCGTCATGGGCGCCCGCCTGCTCGCCCGCACGGTCATCGAGCGGCCGGGGCGGCGCGGGATCGTCGCGCGGGGCAAGGAGGCGCTCATCGTCGGCGCAGGCGACGCCGGTCAGCTCGTCATCAGAGAGATGCGCAAGAGCCCGAACCTCGGATACACCCCCATCGGCCTGGTGGACGACGACCCGCGCAAGCGGAACATGCGCCTCCACGGGGTGCGCGTCCTCGGCACGACCCGCGATCTCCCGCACATCCTCGGCGACAACAGGCCGGACGAGGTCATCATCGCCATCCCCTCCGCGGGCGGGGAGGCGCGCCAGCGCGTCGTCAACGTCTGTCGCGACGCGGGTGTCGCCGTCAAGACGCTTCCCGCCGTCCACGAGCTCATCACGGGCGACCTCAACCTCGCCCGCCAGCTTCGCGAGGTCCAGGTCGAGGACGTGCTCGGGCGCGAGGCGGTCGAGCTGGACGTCGCCGCGATCGCCTCCTACCTGACCGGCTCGACCGTCCTCGTCACGGGCGCCGGCGGCTCGATCGGCTCGGAGCTCTGCCGGCAGATCGCCGCGCTCGGCGCAGAGCGCATCGTGCTCGTCGACCACTCGGAGAACGCGCTGGTCGACATCGAGCGCGAGCTCGCGCACGAGCGCCACTTCGATGCGACGCTCGCCGTGCTCGCCGACGTCACGAACCGCGCCAAGATGCGGGAGCTCTTCGAGCGCCACCGACCGTCCGTCGTCTTCCACGCGGCCGCGTACAAGCACGTCCCGCTCATGGAGGGGAACCCGCTCGAATCGGTGCGCAACAACGTCATCGGCACACGCGTCCTCGCCGAGGTCGCCTCGGAGTTCGGGGCCGACCGCTTCGTGCTCGTCTCGACCGACAAGGCCGTCCGCCCGCAGAACGTGCTCGGGCAGACGAAGGCAGTCTGCGAGTGGATCGTGCAGGCGGCCGGCACCCGGGAGGCGAACGGCACCCGCTTCATCTCCGTCCGTTTCGGCAACGTGCTCGGCTCCTCGGGGAGCGTCATCCCGCTCTTCCGCCGCCAGATCGTTCGCGGCGGACCCGTCACCGTCACGCACCCCGACATGGAGCGCTACTTCATGACGATCCCCGAGGCGGTGCAGCTCGTCGTCCAGGCCGGCGCTCTCGGCGAGACGAGCGACATCTTCGTCCTCGACATGGGCACCCCCGTGAAGATCGTCGACCTCGCGCGCAACATGATCCGGCTCTCCGGGAAGGAGCCCGACCGCGACATCCCGATCGAGTTCATCGGCGTTCGCGCGGGCGAGAAGCTCCACGAGGAGCTCTGGGGCGAGGGCGAGGAGGCCGTGCCCACGTCCCACCCGAAGATCCTGCGCTGCGCGTCCCGGCCCGTCGACCCGGTCTGGCTCGAGGAGGAGCTCGCCGAGCTGGAGCGCCTCGCGGAGGCGGGAGAGACCCTCGACATCGTCGCCCGGCTCGTCGCGATGGTCGGCTCGCCGCAGCGTCTCGGCGCCCCGGCGGCCGAGCAGGTCTAGCCGGCGTCGGCCCGGCAGTCGCCGCAGAGCCCCGCGACCTCGAGGCGGTGGCCGGTCGCGACGAACCCGGCCGCGGCGGAGACGCGCTCGAGCCACGGCTCGAGCGCGCAGTCGCGCAGCTCGACGACGCGGTGGCAGGCGGAGCACACGAGGTGGTGGTGGTGCTCGTCGCCGCACCAGCGGTAGCAGAGCTCGCCCGGGCGATGCGGGAGGACGTCGACGACCCCCTCGCTCGCAAGCGCGTTCAGCGTGCGGTACACAGTGGCGAGGCCGAGGCGCCGCCCGCGGGCGCGCAGCCGCTCGTGGAGCTCCTGCGCGGTCGCGTCGTCGCGCTCGCTCATGAGCTCGGCGAGGACGAGGACGCGCTGAGGCGTCGGGCGGAGCCCCGTCCGCTCGAGCGCCCGGACGGCGGCTCCCTGCGTGCGTTGCGCCGGCCGGCCCATCGGTGTAGCCTAGCCTACCGAGAATGAGAATCGTTCTCAGCTTTGTCGACGCGCACGACTTCAGCACCGACTGGCTCGACTACTCGGTGCACTTCGGGATCGACGTCCTCGCCACGCTCGCGACGCTGTACGCCCAGCGCTTCTGTCGGCACCGCCTCCACCAGTTCCTCGTCTGGCTCGCGCTCTCGGCGGTCGTGACGGTCACGACGGTCAACCTCGTCGGGTGACGGGGAGCGCCGCCGCCGCGGCGCTCCCCGCGACCGTTCAGATCTTCCGGACGGCGATGAGCGAGGGCTTCGGCTTCCCTGGGGTCCCTGTGCCGGCCGTGCGATTGCCTTCGGGCCACCACGAGCGGTAGTGCGCCGGGTTCCCGGGGGTCCCCGTCGAGTTCTCGCCGGGATGCTGGACGTTCAGGAAGAGCGTCCGCTGCTGGTGGTTGAACGTCGGCCCGGTCAGCTCGGCCTCCACCGGCGCGTTCGCGAACCGGAAGGCGATGTTGCTGTTCCTCCCCGCGAGCGGCACGTAGAAGATGGCGTTGTTCATGTGCCACGCGAACCCGCGGGCCGGCACGTTGAGGCTCGAGGTCGAGATGTCGGTGACGAGCCAGAGGTCACGCGGCGAGGAGAACGCCATGTTGTCCGGGCTGGCGAAGCCCGTGTGCTCGCCGCCCTCGAGGAGCTCCGTCCAGCGGAACGTCGTCCCGTCCGGCTGGATGGAGTCCTCCTGGAGCAGCCGGACGACCCCGAACGCGGTCGGGTCCGCCGGGCGGCCCCGCGCGCTCGTGAGAGCGACGAGCAGGCTCCGGCGGTCGTTCGGGAGGAGCTCGCAGTCCTCCGCCCGGGGGACGCGGAACTGGCTCACGTCCCCGCCGCTCCGCGGCACGATGTTCTCCTCGACCCAGCGTGTCGTGAACGCGCACGCCTCGGGATCGTCCATGTCGAGCGGGTGCCAGACGCCCGTTCCGCTGTTCACCGCCGGGTCGTTCGCCGTCGGCAGCCACTGGGCGACGTAGAGCTGACCGTCCGCGAGGAGCTTCATCGCCTCGGACTTCGGCATCCCGGGCCGGTAGCGCCCGTTGGAGACGTACCTGAAGAACATCCCGTCGGCCGCGGGCGCGTCGTCGCCCGTGTACGCGACCACGCGGCCGCCCGGCCCGAGCGCGATGGCCACGTTCTCGTGGTGGATCCGGCCGAGAGCGGTGTGCTTGACGGCGGCGCCCGTGAAGGGGTCGATCTCGGTGACGTAGCCGTAGTAGGGCTTCTCGACCGCGGGGCCCGTCCCGAGCGCGTTCGTCCCCGGCTCTCCCACGTAGTAGTTGATCCCCTCCTCGCTCTCGGCGTCCCTGATCCAGCCGGTCGAGAAGACGAGCGGGACTCCACGCTTGAGGCCGAAGCTCTGCGGGTTCTCCTCGCAGGTCAGGACGGTCTCCCACGGCGTGTGGCAGCCGGAGCAGTTGCCGAGCGTCCCGAGCACCTTGTCTCCCTCGGGGAGGAGCCCCGAGCCGACGACCGGGCCCGTGTAGGGGATCTCCGGCCCGTCCGCGTAGAAGCGCCGGTTGTAGCGCGAGCCCTTCACGACGGCCCAGCCGTCCCGGCCGAGCTTGACGTGGACGATGGAGCCGCCGAGCTCCTCCTTCTCCCGCTTCATGAGCGACCTGTACGGCTCGACGCGCGGGTCCCAGAGCGCGTTGTTCGCCGGCGTGTTCACCCAGTCCGTCGTGAAGAAGGGAACGAGGTACTCGTGGCTGACGTAGATCAGGCCCTCGTCGCCCCTGCCGCGGAAGGGAAACCACGCCGAGTAGTCGCAGTTGTAGCCGAAGACGAGGCCGTCTCCGAGCTCGTCGCCCCACTTGGCGACGACGTCGACGGCGTACCCGTCCGGCACCTGCACCTCGTCGGCCGCGCTCGGCGCGATCGCCCGGAAACTCGTGAAGTCGCCGCGCCCGTTCACGGCGCCGAGGGCCGTCCCGGTCAGCCCTCCCGCCCAGGTCGCAGCGCCGGCCGCGGCGATGCCCTTGATCAGGGCACGCCGGGTGATCGGCGCCTGGAAGGCGGATTCGAAGTACTTCTCCATGTGACCCCCTAAGGTCTCGAGGAAGCCCGATTCTAGACCGGCAGGAGCAGGTCGAGGAAGACGCGCGGGTCGCGCCGGACGCGGCACTCGCTCGGCCCCCGCTTCACGAGCTCGAGCGCGGCCGAGTCGGTCAGGATGCGCAGGCGCCCTTCGCGGAGCAGCGCCTCGTCCACGCCCCCGAGGCGACCCCCGAACGTCGTGTGGACCGGGACGCCGAGCGCGGCCGCCTCCCGGTTCATCGTCCCGCCGGCCGAGACGACGAGGTCGGAGAACGCGATGAGGCTCTGGGCGTCGACCGCACCGTCCGGCACGCGGAGGGAGGGGAGCCGGAGCGCTCGCACGGCCTCGCCCTGCTCCGTCGTCCGCGGAAGGACGACGACCTCCACGTCCTCCCGCCGGCCCAGGCGGTCGAGGAGCGTGGGGAAGAGCCGGCTCGGCGTGCGGTGATAGCGGGCGTAGTCGGACGGCGTGCGCACGACGACGAGGACGCGGTCGGTGTCGAGCCCGAGGGCCGCCGGCACGGACGCGTCCGGCTCGAAGTCGGCGAGGTAGTACTCCTCCTTCAGGCCCGGGTAGCGCCGAAGCTTCGGCGGGCGCACGCCGTAGCGCTCGAGCCGCGCGGGCGGGATCGCCTCGGGGACGAGGACGCGCCGCGCCGGGCGGCAGCCGAGCTGGTGCTGGGCGGTCGCCCACTCGTAGTCGAACGTCGTCGCGCTCGGGATCCCGAGGAGGCGCGCCGCGAGCGTCAGGTGGTGCGAGCCGTGGGCGAGGGCGGCGTCGAACCGGCGCCCGCGTGCCCAGCGGACGAGCTCGGCGAGCCGGGTCGCCATGGTCGCGGCCTTCCCGACCGCCGAGCGTCCGCCGTGGCGGCCGACGACGTGGGCCTCGAGGTCGTGCAGACGGAGCAGCCCCAGATTCTGGCTGAAGTCGCGGGCGGTGATCTCGACTTCGGCGCCCCCCTCTCGCAGGATCCGGACGAGCGGCCGGAAGACGAGCACGTGGGCGGGCGCCGTGACGTCGATCCAGACTCGCATCCGGCGCTGAGTCTAGTGGCGCCGGTTTACTCCACGAGTACCGCTGCATAATGAACCCTTATGGATACGCGCCAGCTCGCCGCGTTCTGCGCCGTCGTCGAGCGGCGGAGCTTCTCGCAGGCCGCCGAGCGGCTGGGCGTCACCCAGCCCGCCGTCAGCCTCCAGGTGCGCTCGCTCGAGGAGCGCCTCGGCCACCGGCTCCTCGACCGCTCGGGCCGGCGCGTCGAGCCGACCGAGGCCGGGCTGCGGCTCTACCGGAGCGCCCAGCGCATGCTCCAGCTCGAGGAGCAGCTCCTCCAGGACGTGGCGGCGGCGGACACGGGGCGCCTGACGGGCACGCTCCGGATCGGGGCGTCGACCGGCCCGGGCGCGCACCTCGTCCCTCTACTCCTCTGCGAGCTCCAGCGGAAGCACCCGGACCTGCGGGTGGCGCTCTCGGTCTTCGACACGCACGCGGTCATCGAGCGGGTCGCCGAGCGCCAGCTCGAGCTCGGGATCGTCGGAGCCCTGCGCCGGCACCGCTCGCTCGAGTTCGAGCCGCTCGCGCGGGACGAGATCGTCCTCGCCGTGCCTCCCGAGCACGAGGCCGCAGGCGGGACGATCCCGCTCGAGGCGCTGCGCGACGAGACGCTCATCGTCATGCAGGAGGGGGCAGGAGTGCGGCAGGTCGTCGAGGAGGAGCTCCGCCGTGCGGGCCTGCGCCTGCGGGCACCCGACTCGAAGCTCGAGCTCGGCCTCCAGGAGTCGGTCAAGACGGCCGTCGGCGCCGGCTTCGGGGTTGCGTTCATCTCGCGCACCGCGATCGAGCGCGAGCTCGCCGCCGGCACGCTCGCGTCGGCGCGCGTCTCGGGGATCGAGCCGTCCCGACAGCTCTATGTCGTGCGCGCGCGCGGCCGTGACCTGAGCCGCGCCGCCGAGGCGTTCCTCCGCCTCGCGCAGGAGCGGCTCGAATGATCGTCCGCTGGGGCCTCGAGTCGTATCCCGGGCTTCTCGAGGAGCTCGGGATCGGCCGGCCGCTGCTCGTGACGAGCCGTCGGTGGGCGTCCCTCGAGATCCCGGCCGCAGCGAGGTTCCTCGAGGTGCGGCCGCACGCGCCGACGACCTCGGTCGAGGCGGCGAGGGCGGCGGCGGCCGACGCGGACGGGCTCGTCGCCGTCGGGGGCGGCAGCGCGATCGACACGGCCAAGGCGGTCTCCGCCGACACCGGGCTCCCCGTCGTCTCGGTGCCGACGACGTACTCCAGCTCCGAGTGGACGACGATCTACGGGACGCGCGACGAGGAGCGGGGGGTCAAGCACGGGGGCGACGGCGCCCGCCCGGTCGGGATCGTCTACGACGTCGACCTGACGCTCGGGCTGCCGGAAGCGGAGACCGGCGGCACGGCCCTCAACGCGCTCGCGCACTGCGCCGAGGCGCTCTACGTCCGCGGTCGCAACGCCGACGCGGACAGGGACGCCCTCGCCGGCGCCCGCTCGATCTCGAGCGCGCTCCCGCGCGTGCTCGCCGACGGGCGCGACCGCGAGGCCCGACGCGAGCTCCTCGAGGGCGCGATGCACGCAGGCGCGGCGCTCGCCGGCGCGGGGCTCGGGCTCGGGCACGCGATGGCGCAGGCGCTGGGCGGTCGCTATGGGCTCGCCCACGGGGCGCTCAACGCCGTCTGCCTTCCGCCGGCTCTCCGGTTCAACGAGCCCGTGGCGGGCGCCGAGATCGCCCGCTTCGCGGCGGCGATGGGAGTCCGCGATGCGGTCGGCCACACGCGCGAGCTCGCCCGCCTCGCCGGGTTCGGGCGGCTGCGCGACCTCGGCGTCCCCCGGCCGGAGCTCCCCCTCGTCGCCGAGGCGACGGCGGTCCGGGGCGGGGCGAGGGCGAACGCCCGCCCGGCGAGCCCGGGCGAGATCCTCGCCCTCCTCGAGAGCGTCTGGTGAGCGGCACGAACGGGTGATGGGCGGCGAGCATCTGGTAACGTCGCGGGGCTCCGAGGAGGAGCGAGCCGATGGATCCCACGTTCGCGTATCTCGACCCCGGCACCGGGAGCATGCTCCTCCAGGTGATCGTCGGCGGGGCGGCAGCGGTGGCGGTCACGGCCAAGCTCTACTGGAGGCGTGTGCGCGACTTCGTCCGGGGCGGACGGGGACGCGCCGAGGAGGAGCGGCGGGAAGGCTGACCCGGTCGCGGTCCGGACGGGGAGAACGGCGCCGATGGCGGACGACTGGCGCCTGACCGTCGACTTCGACGACGAGGGCGACGGGACGCAGCTCCTCGAGCGGCTCGCCGCCTTCCGGCTCGAGGCCGAGGAGCGCGGCCGGCTGGGCGAGCGCGTGGTCGTCTCGCGGGACGCGGCGCGCGTCTTCCTCTACGCCGACACGGAGAAGGCGGCCCGGGAGGTCGAGGCCGTCGTCCGCCGGGAGTTGGCGGGGCGGGAGGGGAAGGCGCGCGTCGCGTTCGAGCGCTGGCACCCCGCCGAGCAGTCCTGGCAGGACGCCGCCGTGCCGTTGCCGCAGACGCCCGAGGACGTCGAGGCCGAGCGGGCCCGGCAGCAGGAACGGGAGGCGGCGGAGTCCCGCGAGCGCGGCTACGCCGAATGGGAGGTGCGGGTCGAGCTCGAGAGCCGCGAGGACGGCGAGGTGCTCGCCGACCGGCTCGAGCGCGAGGGCACACCGGTCGTCCGCCGCTCGACCTTCCTCCTCGTCGGCGCCGCCAACGAGGACGAGGCGGTCGCGCTCGCCGACCGGCTGCGGGGCGAGCTCCCGCCGGGCGCGCGCGTCGAGGTCGAGCCGGGCGGCGGCATGGTCTGGGAGGTCATGCCGCAGAACCCCTTCGCGGTGTTCGGCGGTCTCGGCGGCTGAAGGCGTCGAGGCGGCGCGGACCGGAGCCGCCACGCTGGACGTCGGAGACGCGTACCGGCCGCGTGCGCAGCCAGCGCGCCGACGCTCAACCCGGCTCGTACCCCATCCGAGCCTCGGTCGTCCGCACCAGGGGGAGGACGCGTTCGACGAGCTCGCGGTTCTCCTCGCGCCATTTCTCGCGCCGCGGCGGCGAAAGCGCCGTCGCGCTCGGACGCCGGATCATTTCGGCGGCGAACCGCCGGACCCGCCCGGTGTACGTGACGCCGAGGCCGTCGAAGAGCCGTTCGAGGACACCGGGCGCGTCGGCGACGAGATCCTCGTACGCCACATCGATCCAG
>DATAAQ010000020.1:0-12646 GCA_036260055.1 Gaiellaceae bacterium
CGGTCTTCGCCCCCTACGGGCGGAGTACCGGATGCTCACCCGCGCCGGAGAGGTCGTCTGGCTGCGGGACGAGGCCACGGCCGTCCGCGACGCGGCCGGCGGCATCGCCTACGTGCAGGGCTACCTGCTCGACGTCAGCGACCGCGTGCGCGCGCGGGAGGAGCACGAGCGCGTGCTCGCCGCAGCGGGCTCCGCGCGCTCCGAGGCGGCCGGCAAGCAGCGCAAGCTCGACTTCCTCGCCGAGGCCGGCGAGGTCCTCGCCGCGTCGCTCGACTACGAGACGACGCTCCGACGCGTGGCCGACCTCGCGGTGCGCGACCTCGCGGACTGGTGCATGGTCGACGTGCTCGACGACGACGCAAGCCTGAAGCGCCTCGCCGTCACGCATGCGGAGCCGCTGCGCGGCCGGGCGAACGGCCGGCCCGCCGGAGAGCCCGAGGCGGCCGTCGCGGCGGTCGTCCGAAGCGGCCAGCCGAGGCTCGCGACCCCCGACGGCGACCGGGAGGACGCCCGCCTCGGCGACCTCGAGGTCGACTCCTGGCTCTCGGTCCCGCTCATCGCGCGCGGCCGCACGCTCGGCGCCGTCACGCTCGTCGCGGCGGGATCCGGGCGGTCGTACGGGCCGGACGATCTCGCCCTCGCACGAGACCTCGCCCGCCGCGCGGCGCTCGCGCTCGACAACGCGCGCCTCTACCGCGAGGTCGAGGAGCGCGCCGATGCGGCCCGCGTCCTCACGTACGTCGGCGACGGGGTCTTCCTCCTCGACCGAGCCGGCGTCATCCGCCTCTGGAACCCCGCCGCCGAGGTGATCACGGGCCTCCCCGCCGCGTCCGTCGTCGGGCACGCCGCGGCGGAGGCGATGCCCGGCTGGCTCGGGCTCGTCGAACGCATTCCCGTCGCCTCGTCGCGCGAGCCCGGGCACGCGGAGACGATCCCGCTCGATACCGGCAAGGGCGAGCGCTGGATCTCGATCTCGGGCGTGGAGTTCTTCGGGGGGACGGTCTACGCGTTCCGCGACGTGACCGAGGAGCGGCGGCTGGACGAGCTCAAGGCGGAGTTCGTCGCGACGGCGTCCCACGAGCTGCGCACGCCCCTCGCGGCCGTCTACGGGGCGGCGCAGACGCTTCGGCGCCACGACTTCGTCCTCGACGAGGCCGGTCGCGACCGCTTCCTCTCGCTCATCGTCGACGAGTCGGAGCGCCTGAGCAGGATCGTGAACGAGATCCTGCTGGCGAACCAGCTCGACGCCGACCGGCTCGACGTCTCCCGGGAGCCGTTCGACGCCGCCGACCTCGTCGAGCGCGTCGTCGACTCGCTGCGGACGCACATGCCTCCCGGCCTCTCCGTCGAGATCGTCAGCCCGCCGGTTCTGCCCCTGGTCGGCGCCGACCGCGACCGCGCGCGGCAGGTGCTCCAGAACCTCCTCGAGAACGCGATGAAGTACTCGCCCGACGGCGGCCGCATCGAGATCGGGCTCGAGGCGCGCGACGGCGCCGTCGCCTTCTCCGTCAGCGACGAGGGCCTCGGCATCCCCGCCGACCACCACGAGCGGATCTTCGAGAAGTTCTACCGCCTCGATCCCGACATGACCCGCGGGGTGGGCGGAACGGGCCTCGGCCTCTACATCTGCAGCGAGCTCGTCGGCCGCATGGGCGGGCGGATCTGGGTGGAGTCGGCCGAGGGCAGGGGCTCGTCCTTCTCCTTCGAGCTCCCGACCGCGGAGCCGGAGCTCGTCCGCACGGCCGCGGCAGCCGACGAGGTGCCCGACCGGCCTCCTTCGGAGTAGCGCTGGGCTAGGCTCCGCCCGTGGCGGACGACCGGCGCGGAACCGAGAGCGCCCCCGGCGAGGACCTCGACCAGGAGTGGAGCGAGCTCCTCGAGGAGCACCGTGTCGCCATGCCGGGCGCGCAGGTGCTCTTCACGTTCCTGCTCGTCCTCCCGTTCCAGAACCGCTTCGGCCAGCTCACCGACCTCCAGGAGTACGTCTACTTCGCAGGATTCGTCTGCGCCGCCATCGCGATCGTGCTCCTCATCACGCCGACCGCGGGCCATCGGATCCGCTGGCGGCAGCGGGACAAGGAGGCGCTCCTGCGGCTCGCCACACAAACCTCCATCGCCGCCCTCGCCTTCCTCGCGGTCGCGATGAGCGCCTCGGTCTTCGTCGTCGCCGACTTCCTGTTCGGCGCGGCGACGACCGCGGTCACGACGGTCGGCGTCGCCGTGCTCTTCACGTGGTTCTGGTTCGCGCGGCCGCTGCTCCGGCGCCTGCGCGACTCAGCTCGGCGCTGAGGACCTCGAGCGCGAGCGCGAGCCGGTCGCGGTTCGCGCGCTCGTTGAGCCACCCGCTGGCGCCGGAGGGATGCGGGAGCGGGACTGCGACGGCCTCGTCGAGCTCGAAGCGGCACCCGACGCATTCGCGCAGGCCTGTCCTTCCGAGGAGACGCTCGATCGCGAGCCCGCCCACGGGCACGATCACCGCCGGGCGGAGCAGCCGCAGGTCCCAGTCGAGCCAGAAGCGACAGAGCTCGACCTCGAGCGGCGTGGCGCGGCGGTCGCCCCGTGCTCCGGGGAGCCGCCCGGGGTAGCAGCGCGTCACCGAGGCGCAGTAGAAGGTCGCGTAGAACTCGTCCTCCTCCATGCCCAGCCAGCGACGGAGGGTCCGACCGGCGCGGCCCCGCCACGGCCGCCGCTCCTCGCCTTCGACCATGCCCGGCGCCTGGCCCACGATGAAGGCGCGCTGGCCCGGGCGACCCTCGAAGACCGGCAGCGACGCGAGCGGGTAGCCCGCCTCGGCGCACGCCCGGCAGACGGCGTTGTCCCGCTGCAGCGAGCTCAGCGAGCGGTAGCGGGTGCGTCTCCGGGTCACCGGGGTAGGGTAGGCGCGTGGCCCGGGCGGCGATCCTCGACATCGACGGCACGCTCGTCGACACGAACTACCACCACGCCCTCGCCTGGTACCGGGCGTTCCGCCAGCACGGGATCGTGCTCCCGCTCTGGCGGATCCACCGCCACATCGGCATGGGCGGCGACCAGGTCGTCAGCGCGCTCGCCGGGCGCGCCGTGGAGGAGGAGCAGGGAGACGAGATCCGGGCGGCGGAGAAGGCGCTCTACCTGGCGCTCATCGAGGAGGTGGAGCCGTTCGAGGGAGCGCGGAACCTGGTGTCCGACCTCAAGGACCGCGGGCACACCGTCGTGCTCGCCTCCTCGGCGAAGGCCGACGAGGTCGACCACTACCTGGACGTGCTCGACGCCCGCGACCTCGCGGACGCATGGACGACCTCCGCGGACGTCGAGGCGACGAAGCCGGAGCCGGACCTCGTACTCGCGGCGCTCGAAAGGGCGGGCACCCGTGACGCCGTCATGGTCGGCGACACGACGTGGGACTGCGAGGCCGCCCGCCGCGCCGGCGTGGCGACGCTGGCCGTGCGCACAGGTGGCTTCGCCGAGCAGGAGCTCCGCGACGCGGGCGCGGTCGCGGTCTACGAGTCGATCGCAGAGCTCCGCGAGCGCCTCGACGAGACGCCGTTCGCCTAGGCCTCTACTTGCGCCGGTCGACGGCGCGCTGGAGCTGCGCCTTGCTCATCTTCGAGCGCCCGTCGATGCCCATCTTCTTGGCCTCGTTGTAGAGCTGCTCCTTCGTGCGGCCCTTCTGACGGTTCGTCCCCGAGCGGAGGCCGCCCCGGCGGCCCGACGAGACGTCCCGGGTCGAGGTGCGCGAGCGCGACTTCGACTCGCCCGACCGCGCCCGCTCCTTGTTCACGGTGCGCGCTGCGATCTCCTTGGCCCGGCCGGTCGAGGCGCCCTGCTTCTTCGCGCTCTTCTTGACGTGCTCGTACTGGCGGCCGCGCTTCGAGCCCTTCTTGACTCCCCGTGGAGGCATCGGAATCCCCTTTCTGTGCCGTTTCCGCCCTGATACCGTCGCCGGGCTCGGCCGAAACGCCACCGGCTACCATGTGCCCGCGCGCGGAGAGGTGTCCGAGTTGGCCTAAGGAGCGCGACTGGAAATCGCGTACCCGGTGAAAGCTGGGTCGCGGGTTCGAATCCCGCCCTCTCCGCCTAGCAGGCCGCTAGGAGCCTCCCCTCGCCTGGGTCAGGTACGCGACGAGGTCGGCGAGCTGCTGCTCGTCGAGCTGCTCCCCGTAGTCCTGCGGCATGATCCCCGGGGCGTAGCCCTCGGCGACGACGGCGTCCGGCTCGACGATCGACTCGCGGATGAAGGCGGCGTCCTGGCCCTGGAGCGACTCGTCCAGGTTCGGCCCGACCTCGGCCGTCGAGCCCGCGTCCTCCAGGGCGTGGCAATCACCGCAGCCGGCCTGAGCGAAGATCTCCTTCCCCGCGGCGGCATCGCCCTGAGCCCCCGCTCCGCCGCCGCCTTCTCCTCCTCCGCCTCCCTCGCCGCCGCCCTCGGTCGTCGTCTCCGCGGTCTCCGCGCCACCCGCCTCCTCCTCGTGGGCCTCGCCGGCCACCTCCACCGCCGCGAGCATGGCGACGACGAGCAGGGCCGCGACGACGATGAACACGCGCAGGTTCCGGCCGGGGAACCCCGGGTCGCGCCGCGGGATCAGGAGCGAGACGACGAGGCTGAAGACGACGAGGACGAGCGCGACGAGCCCGAGGACGATGTCGTTCCCGCTCACCGGCTCTGCCGCCCGCGAGCTTGCCGTAGGCGAGGGACGCTCACGCGGCCGTAGGATAGTCGCCCGATGCGTCGCGTCGGGCTCGTGGTCGTCGCCGGCGCGGCGCTCGTCGTCGCGGTCGTCCTCGCGGCCGCGCGGGTGGGCGAGCGGGCGGGCGGGCTCTCCAACTGGCAGGCGCTCGCGCTCGGCCTCGTGCAGGGCCTGACCGAGCTCCTGCCGATCTCGTCCTCGGGCCACCTGATCCTCGTCCCCTGGCTCGCCGAGTGGGAGTACCTCGAGACGCACGAGGAGTTCAACCAGACCTTCGACGTCGCGCTCCACGTCGGGACGCTCGTCGCCGTCGTCTTGTACTTCCGCATCGAGATCCTCCGGCTGATCGGAGCCTGGCTCGCCAGCCTCCGTCGCCGGCGCATCGAGACTGCCGAGGAGCGAGTGGCGTGGTTCATCTTCGCCGCGACGATCCCCGCCGCGGTGATCGGAGCGCTCGGCGAGGACCTGATCGTGGACCACCTCGGCGAGCCGTGGCAGATCGCCCTTTTCCTCGCCGTCTTCGGGGTCGTCCTCTGGCTCGCCGACCGCCGAGAGCCGACGCGGCGCATGAGCGACCTCGGCCTCGGGACCGCCGTCGCCGTCGGGCTCGCCCAGAGCCTCGCCCTCGCTCCGGGCGTCTCGCGCTCGGGGATCACGATCTCGGCCGCCCGCTTCCTCGGTCTGGATCGCGACTCGGCAGCGCGCTTCTCGTTCCTCCTCCTCGTCCCGATCGTCTTCGGTGCGAGCCTCTGGAAGGGCGTCACCGACGTCGTCCTGGGCGACCTGCCTCCGGGGTCGGCGGGCCCGTTCGTCGTCGGGACGATCGCGGCGGCCGTCAGCGGCCTGGCGGCGATCTGGGCCCTCCTCGGCTACGTCCGCCGCCACGACTACTCGCTCTTCGTGGTCTACCGCCTCGTCGGCGCGCTCGCGGTGCTGCTGATCATCGCCGCGAACGTGCGCCCCGCGAGCTTCTAGACTTCGCAGGGAAGGAGCGCTTACGGCGACGATGGCGAGACTCCCCCCGCGCGCGGTCCGCGGTCGGCTCGCGGCTTCCCTCTGGCTGCTCTCTCTCGCCGCGCTGACGGTGCTCCTCGCCGCCTGGGTCGCGGGCGAGATCGCCGCCGACCAGGAGCGCGAGAACGTCGAGACTCGGCTCGTCACGAGTCTCCGTGTCGGGCGGGAAGAGTTCGCCGACGTGCTCGCCGACGCCGAGCTTCGCGCCGAGCGGCTCGCGCGCTCGGAGCCGGTGCAGCGTGCGCTGGCCGAGCGCGACCGGGCCGCCGCCCGGCGCGTCGCGGAGCGGAACCCCGACGTCGAGCTCGCGGCCGGTGGGACGAGCCTCGCCGGGGACGGCGGTCACCTCGTCCGCCGCGAAGTCGACGTCATGGCCGACGACGGGAGCATGCTCGGCCGCGTCGTCGTCGGCGTCCCTCTCGACGACGCTCTGGCGGAGCGGCTCGCGAGCGCGGCCGGGGTCGTCCCCGGCGACGCCCTCGCTCTCTCCGCGGAGGGCCGCATCCTGGCGGCCTCGCGCGTCCTGCCGGGCAAGCTCCCGGACGAGCCGGCCGGGAGCGCTGAGCTCGGGGACGAGGCCTACCGCTACGCGGCCACGACGCTGCTCGCCGGTCGCGACGTTCGCCTGGCCGCGCTCGCGCCCGCGCAGCCGATCGAGGCGGCCGAGCGCGACACGCGCCGCCGGGCGCTCCTCGCGGCGCTCGCCACGGTCGCGCTCGTGGCGCTGCTCGCCTGGACGGTCGGCCGGCTGCTCCGCGAACGGCGGCGGCGCCCGGAGCCGGAGCCCGAGCCGGAGCGTTACGGCCGGCGGACGAGCGATACGGCTGGGAGCCGTCAGGCCTCGCGGCGGATGCGCGACGCCGTGGCGCTCGTCGGCGAGGCCCTCGCGGCGACGCACGACCCGGAGGCCCTGCTGCCCGTGATCCTCCAGAGCGCGATCGAGGCGACCGGCGCCGCCGGCGCGAGCGTCGTCAGCGACGGCCGCGAGATCGCACGCGCGGGGCAGCCCGAAGCGGGCGGACGGCCGCTCTCGCTGCGGCTCGGGACGGAGGAGGACGCCATGGGACGCCTGCTCCTGCACCCCCCGGCGAACGGCTCCTTCGACCGGGAGGCGGAGCAGCTCGCCCACTGGCTCGCAGCGCAGGCGTCGATCGCGCTCGAGAACGAGCGCCTCCACCGCACCGTCAAGCGGCAGGCGATCACGGACGAGCTCACGCAGCTGGCCAACCGCAGGCGCTTCAGCGAGACGCTCGCGCACGAGGTGCGGCGTGCCGAGCGCTTCGGCGACCCGCTCGCGCTCGTCCTCGCGGACCTCGACGACTTCAAGCAGATCAACGACCGCTACGGCCACGGCACCGGAGACGAGGTGCTCCGGCGCTTCGCCGACGTCCTCCGCGAGAACGTCCGCGACTTCGACCTGCCCGTCCGCTTCGGCGGCGAGGAGTTCGCCGTCCTCCTGCCCGAGACGGGGATCGAGGGGGGCGATCGGCTCGCGCGTCGGCTCGCGGCCGCGCTCGCGCGCCTGCGAATCCCCGAGGTGGGCGGCGACCGCGCGCCCGTGACGGCGAGCTTCGGCGTCGCCTCCTTCCCGGAGGCGGAGAGCGCGGAGCAGCTTCTCTCGGCGGCGGACCGGGCGCTCTACCGGGCGAAGGCGGAGGGCAAGAACCGCGTCGCCACGGCGGCGTCCGGGTGAGGCCAGACACGCTGATATAAGACGGCATGGCGGAATGCCGCGTGTGCGGCCGCGATTTCGACGCGCGCGGCTTTCAAATCGTCGTCCCCGGACTCGGCGAGGGATTCGACCGCGTGGAGTGCGCGGAGGCCGCCGTCGGCCTGGCGCGGCCCCCGGTTGGAGCGGCCGCCGACGTGCAGCCTCGCGCCGCGGCGGCGCCCCCCGTCCAGGCTGCCCCCACGGCCATCGTCGCCCGCCGCCCCCTCCTCGTCGGCGGGCAGCTTGCCCTTCTCGGGGCGGGCACGGCCGCGACGGTCTACCTGTGGCTCCGCGTCTTCGGCGTCGACCCTTCCTCGGTCAACCTTCCGGCCGAGGCCGCCGCGCGCGCCTGGGAGCAGGCCACGGTCCCCGCGGAGATGGCTCCGACGCCCGCCGGCGAGCCGCGCCGGCGCGAGACCGCGCCCGCGAGCCGCACGTCGTCCGCAGGCGCGGCCGACGAGCCGGAGCCGCCTGCGGCCGCTGCCGCCGAGCCGGCCCCCACGCTCGCCTCGAGCGGCGCCCCGCCCGCACCCGCTTCCGGCGACGGCGTTGCCGCGCCCGGAGGGAGCGGCGGCGGCGGGGAGCGAGGCGGGGGACGCGCCGTCGCGCCGACGCCGCAGCCGAGGCCGGACTCCGACCCCGTGCCGACGCAGCCGCGCCCGGCGACGCCGCCGGCGGAGGAACCCGGAACCGGCCGCGGCGGGTCGCCCGGGAAGGCGAAGGGCCACGACAAGCCGGAGCACGACAGGGACCACGGGAAGTCGCACGAGAGCGGAAACGGCAAGAAGACGGGCCACGGAAAGCACCACTAGCCCGAGGACGGCCGTTCCGGCGGCGTAGCCTGGAGGCGGCATGCGCTGGGCGCTCCTCCTCGTACTCGCCGCCGTCCTCGGCCTCGGGCTGGCCGCAGCCGGCGTCGCGCTGCTCGCCGGCGGCGAGCCGGAAGACTTGCTTCCGGACCTCGACCAGGCGGCCCCCTCGGCGGTCTCCGTCGTCAGGGTCGGCGACGCCTACCGCCTCACGTTCGCCTCCGCCGTGGACAACCTCGGTCGCGGCCCCCTCGTGGTGCACGCCCGCCGCCCGCACCGCGGGGCGCCCCTCATGGCGGTCCGCCAAGAGATCCACCGTGGGGACGGCTCCAGCCGTGAGCGGGCGACCGCCGACCGCGTGCGCTACGTGCGCTCCGAGACGCACGCGCACTGGCACGTCCTCGGGTTCGAGCGCTACGAACTCCGGCGGGCGCGCGACGGCACGCTCGTCGCCCCCGACCGCAAGACGGGCTTCTGCCTCGGCGACCGCTACGACGCCCGGCCGCGGGCGCGCATCGACGGCGAGCCCCCCGAACCCGTCTGGACGGGCGACTGCGGGAAGGGTCGACCGGGCCTCCTCGAGCTCAGCGAGGGGATCTCGCCGGGGTACGGCGACGACTACGTCCCGCGGCTCGAGGGGCAGTACGTCGAGCTGAGCGACGTCCCGGCCGGCCGCTACGTCCTCGTCCACCGCGCCAACCCCGAGCGGACGCTCGTCGAGAGCGACTACGGGAACAACGCCGCCTCCGTCCTGATCGCGGTCCGCCGGCCGGCCGGCGAGATCCCGACGGTCGTGGTGCTCGCCCGCTGCCCCGCAACGGCCGACTGCTCCCGCTAGCCCGGCCGCTTGGCGGCGCCGAGGTTAAGTTCGCGTTAGAAGCGCCGTCACGGGGCTTGTGAGGCGCGAAACCCCGCCGATACGTTGGACGGCGCGCACCTCCTGACACTACCGCGACCATGATCGACGCTCTCAGCGACCTCCTCACCTCCCGTACCCCGCTCGTTCCCCCTTGGGGAGCGGTGGCCGTGATCGTCGGTCTCTTCGCGCTCGCGTGGCTGGTCGCCCGCTCGAGCGCCTTCCTCGCCCGCCACGTCCTCGCCTGGCACGACCGCCGCCACAGCGAGAGCGACCTGGAGGCGACGGGGAAGATGGCGAACATCAAGCGGCGGGAGACGCTCGTCGGCGTCGTCCGCACGGGGATCGCGTACGCGGCCTTCGGCATCGCGACCGTACTCTCCGTCGGGCAGCTGACCGGCGGCGTCGACCGGCTCACCGCCATCGCGGGCGCGTCGTTCGCCGTCCTCGTCGCCGGCTTCGCGGCACAGCGGATCCTCGTCGACATGCTCGCGGGGCTGATGATGTTCGTCGAGCGCTGGTTCTCCGTGGGCGACACGGTCGTCATCCTGGCCGGTTTCGAGCTCCAGGGCGTCGTCGAGGACGTGTCGCTCCGCCGCACGCGCCTTCGCGCGCTGAACGGCGAGGTCATCCAGGTCCACAACTCGCAGATCACGGCCGTGCGCGTCCTCCCCCGCGGCGTCAAGGAGCTCGCCGTCGAGCTCTTCGTGACGAAGCGGGACGACGGCGAGCGGTTGGTGAGCGACGTGGCCGAGATCCTGCCCGAGGGCCCGACGACGTTCGTCCGGCGACCCTGGATCGAGCACGTGGACGAGCTCGCGCACAACCTCACTCGCATCCGCGTCCACGCGACGGTCGCCCCCGGACGCGAATGGCTCGCGGAGGGCTTCTTCACGGACCTGCTGCGCCAGCGGGCCGCGGACACGCTCATCGTCCACGGCCCGGTCGTCCTGGCCGTCGACGAGCGGGCGACGTGGACCTTCGCGCGCGCGAGCGCGGCGACGCGGACGCGCTTCCGCCGCGCGCCCGTGCCCGGCGGCGCAGGCGCTGCCGGCTAGCGCTCGCCGGCGGCGAGGCGGAGGCCGAACGCAACGAGGAGCGCGCCCGTCACGGCGTCGAGCGCGCGCCGGACGCGCGGACGACGGAGGATCCCGCTCATCCGGGCCACCGCGACGGCGTACCCCGCCAGCCAGGCGAGCGTCAGCGCGCAGAAGACCGCCCCGAGCAGCAGCAGAGCGGCGAACGAGGCCTCGGCGTTCGGCGTGAACTGAGGGAGCAGGCTCGTGAAGAAGACGGCCATCTTCGGGTTGCCCAGGTTGCTGACGACGCCCTGGCGGTAGGCGGCTCCCGCCGGAAGCGCACGCCTCGGGTTCGCGCGCAGGCCCACAGCCTCCCCGCGCTGGCCGAAAGCCGCCAGCAGCGCCTGCGCCCCCAGGAGCACGAGGTACGCGGCGCCCGCGAGCTTGACCGCGACAAATGCGGGCTCGGACGCCAGCAGGAGGGCCGCGAGCCCGGCGCTCGTGGCGATCGTCCAGACGGCCTGGCCGCTGGCGACGCCGAGAGCCGTGAAGACACCGCCGCCCCTGCCGCCGAGGATCGTGTTCCGGATCGTGAGGAGGGTGTCCTGACCCGGCGTGACGATCACGAGGACGGAGATCGCGAGAAACGCCGCGAGCTCGCCGGCCAAGACTAGGGCTCCAGCAGCTCGGCCAGGCGCCGGATCCCCTCGTCGATCTCGGCCTCGGGGGCGGAGCTGAAGGAGAGCCGCAGGTGGTGCTCTCCTCCTGCGGCGGGGTAGAAGGGCGGCCCGGGGACGACCCCGACGCCCGCGCCGAGCGCCCGCCGGGCGAGCTCGACGACGTCCGTGCCGGGAAGCTCGACCCAGGTGTAGAAGCCGCCGCCCGGACGCGTCCACGAGGCGCTGTCGTCCAGACGCGCCTCGAGCGCCGCGAGGAGCGCCTCGCAACGCGAGCGGTAGAGCGCCCGCGACCGCTCGACCTGCTGATCGAGGAGGCCGCGGCGTCCGTACTCCTCGAGCAGGCGCTGCCCGAGCGCACCCGCGCACTGGTCGGTGTTCTGCTTCGCCCAGACGAGCTTGGAGACGACCTCGGCCGGCCCGGCCGCCCAGCCGAGGCGCACGCCCGGGAAGAACGTCTTCGAGAACGTGCCCGCCTGCACGACGAGGTCGGGCGCGAGCGCCCAGAGGCTCGGCGGACGTTCGTCGCCGAACGAGAGCTCCCGGTAGGCGACGTCCTCGACGAGGAGTAGGCCCCGGCGGCGCGCGAGCTCGACGAGCGCCGTCCGCCGCTCCGTGGAGAGGCTCACGCCGGCCGGGTTCTGATGGTCGGAGATCGTGTAGAGGAGCTTCGCGTGCCGACCGCCGGCGAGGAGCCTCTCGAGTGCGTCGACCTCGAGCCCGTCCGCATCGACGGGGACGCCGACGACCTCTGCCTCGAAGCTCTCGAAGGCCATGATCGCGCCCAGGTACGTGGGCGCCTCGACGAGGACACGGTCGCCGCGGTCGAGGAACGCCTTTCCGACGAGCTCGAGCGCCTCGATGCCGCCGCTCGTGAGCACGAGCTCGGCGTCGGCGGGCCGGCGGCCCTCCAGCCGCTCGAGCCGCTCGGCGACGAAGTCGCGCGGCCCGGGGAGGCCCTGCGTCGGGGAGTACTGGAACGGCGAGGCGTCGCCGCCGGTGGCGAGCTCGGCGAGGATCTCGGCGACGGCCGGCCCCGGAAAGGTGGCGGGATCGGGGAAGCCGCCCGCGAAGGAGATGACGTCCTCGACCCCGGCAAGCGCGAGAATGGCAAGCAGGCCCTCGCCCGCGGCGCCTCGCGTCCGCTCCGCGAAGAGCGGGTCCCAGGCTCGCAGCTCCTGCTCGACGGCCACGAAAGCTACTCCGGCCACCGCGGAGCCCGCTCGAGGGTCTCGAGCGTCCTCCAGTCGTCGCGCACGGGGGCGAAGACGTCCACGACGACGGCTCCCTCGGGGCCCGTACGAACCTCGTGCGGCGTGTCGGCTGGGATGCGCCACGTGCCGCCCGGCCCGAGCTCCCGGCTTTCCTCGCCGACGCGGAAGACCAGCGACCCCCGGAGCACCATGCCGAGCTGCTCGTTCTCGTGCCGGTGCTCGGGGACGATGCTGCCCGGATCGAGCTCGATCACGCCGAGCGTGATGCGCTCGCCGTGGACGGCGCGGCCGAGGACGCCGTCCCAGATCCGCTGGGCGACGATCCCGTCGATGTCGTCGAAGGCGGTCAGCGCGTCGATCGTACACGGGCGCGGCGGCCGGAGCCGCCGCGCTACCGGTAGCGGTAGACGATGCGCCCGCGGTTCAGATCGTACGGGGAGAGCTCCACCCGCACGCGGTCGCCGAGGAAGATCCTGATCCTGTAGCGCCGCATCTTCCCGGCCGTGTACCCGAGCGTCTCGTGGCCGTTGTCGAGCATGATCCTGAACATCCGGTTGCGAAGGGCCTCGACGACCTCGCCCTCCATCTCGATCTTCTCTTCCTTGCCGGCGATGACTACTCCCTCCTGATCGGACCGGGCGCCTCGGGCGCCCGGTCGGGCCGAGCCGTGGGGGGGGCG
>DATAAQ010000021.1:0-24851 GCA_036260055.1 Gaiellaceae bacterium
CTGCGCGGCGTCGAACATGGCGATCGGCGACGCGATGGACTCGATCCGGCTCGGCCGGGCGGACGTCATGCTCGCGGGCGGGACCGAGGCGGGCATCACGGAGGTCGGCATCGCCGGGTTCGGCGCGATGCGGGCGCTCTCGCGGCGAAACGACGCGGAGACCTTCTGGGAGAACCTGACGGCCGGCAAGAGCGGCGCCGGCCCGATCACGCTCTTCGACGCCTCGGAGTACCCGGTGAAGTTCGCCTGCGAGCTCAAGGACTTCGACCCGACGCAGTGGATGGAGCGGCGGAAGGCGCGCCGGATGGACCGCTTCTCGCAGATGATCCTCGCTGCCGCGCACATGGCGAAGGACGACGCCGGGATCGACATCGAGGGCGAGTCCGAGCGGACGGGCGTCTCCGTCGCCACCGGAATCGGCGGCCTCCAGAGCTTCCAGGACTGCGTGACGACGCTCCTCGAGCGCGGCCCCGACCGCGTGAACCCGCTCTCGATCCCCGCGATCATCCCGAACATGGGCGCCGCGTGGGTCTCGATGGAGCTCGGCGCGCGTGGCCCGCTCGCGTCGCAGTGCACGGCCTGCGCGGCGTCGAACATGGCGATCGGCGACGCGATGGACGCGATCAAGCTCGGCCGCGCGGACGTGATGCTCGCCGGCGGGACGGAGGCGGGGATCACGAAGGTCGGGATCGGCGGGTTCGGCGCGATGCGGGCGCTCTCCCGCCGCAACGACGACCCGGAGAAGGCGAGCCGGCCCTTCGACGCCGAGCGCGACGGCTTCGTCATGGGCGAGGCCGGCGGCATCGTCGTCCTCGAGGAGCTCGAGCACGCGAAGGAGCGCGGCGCGAAGATCTACGCCGAGCTGGCCGGCTACGGCGTGTCGTCGGACGCCCAGCACATCACGGAGCCGGACCCGACCGGTCGCCATCCCGCCCGGGCGATGGCCATGGCGATGGCGGACGCGGGCGTCTCCTCCGACGAGATCGACTACATCAACGCCCACGGGACGTCCACGCCGCTCGGCGACGCGAGCGAGACGCGGGTGATCAAGATCGCCCTCGGAGACGAGAAGGCCCGGCGGACGCCGATCTCCTCGACGAAGGGCGCCACCGGGCACTGCCTGGGCGCGTCCGGCGCGATCGAGGCGATCATCTCGACGCTCGCCGTCCAGCGCGACGTCGTCCCGCCGACCATCAACTACGAGGTGCGGGACCCCGAGTGCGACCTCGACTACATCCCGAACGAGGCGCGCGAGCAGAAGACCGACGTCGTGCTCTCGAACAACTTCGGGTTCGGCGGGCACAACGCCTGTCTCGTCATCAGGAAGTTCCGCTAGCCGCTTCGCTTCGCGATGACGAGATGGGCCACGTTCGACTGCTACGGGACCCTCGTCGACTGGGACGGTGGGATCGGGGCCGAGCTCGCCCGGCTCTGGCCCGACGCCGACGCGCCCGTGCTCCTGGCCCGCTACCACGAGATCGAGCCGCGCGTGCAGGCCGGAGCGGCGCTGCCCTACCGGCACGTGCTGCGGGAGTCGCTGAGGCTTCTCGCCGACCACGAGGGCCTTCCCCTCGCGACCGCGGAGGAGGACGCGCTCGCGGACGCTCTCCCGCGCTGGCCCGTCTTCCCGGAGGTGCCGGCCTCCCTCCGGGCGCTGCGCGGGCGCGGGTGGAGGCTCGCGGTGCTCTCGAACACAGACCCGGACCTCCTTGCCGCCTCGCTCGACGCCATCGGAGTTCCCTTCGACGTCGCGATCACCGCCGCCGAGGCGCGCTCGTACAAGCCGGCGCACGGCCACTGGGAGCGCTTCTTCGCGGAGACCGACGCGAACCGGGCGGGACACGTCCACGTCGCCGCGAGCGCCTACCACGACCTGGGGCCGGCCGCCGAGCTCGGGCTCGCCGCGGTCTGGATCAATCGCCTGGGTGAGGAGAGCGATCTCCCGCGGGCGGCCGAGCTGCCCGACCTGGCGGAGCTCCCCGACACGCTGGAGCGGCTCGTGCCGGCAGCTACCCTCTCGGGGTGATCCCCCGGCCGGGCGACTGACGATGTCGCGGCTGCGCGCACGCTGCCCCGACTGCCGCACCCTCACGGCGGTCGCGCTCGACGGCGAGTACGAGTGCCACGCGTGCGGAGGGACGTGGCGGGCAGGTCTCGTGCGCGTCCCGCGGGCCTGGGGCGACGGGGGCGAGTGCATGGCCGAGGCGGCCTTCCTCCCGCTCCCGTATCCCGAGGCCGCCGTGGTCGACGAGGAGACGCTGACCGAGCAGAACCTCGCGCTCGCCGCGGCCCTTCCCGAGCGGCCGCTCGTTCTCGGCGGCTGCTGCTGCGCCCACGTCGGCGCGATCGAGGGCCTCGCGACCCGCCACGAGCGCCTGGGCGTCGTCTGGCTCGACGCGCACGGCGACCTCAACACGCCCGAGACCTCCCCGAGCGGGAACGCCTGGGGCATGCCGCTCCGGATGTTGCTCGACTCGGGCACCGTGCATCCGGACGACGTCGTGCTCGTCGGCGCCCGCAACCTCGACCCGCCGGAGGAGGAGTTCATCGCCGCGAGCGGCCTGCGCACCGGCGAGGCGGGGCTCGCCGCCGCGCTCGAGGGGATCGACGCGGTCTACGTCGCGCTCGACTGCGACGTCCTCGATCCCGACGACGACGTGCGCTCGTTCATGCCCGAGCCGGGCGGGCTCACGCTCGTAGAGACGGCCTCGCTCCTCCAGCAGGTCGCAGCCGCCCGGCGGGTCGCCGGGGCGGGGCTCAGCGGCCTCGCGCCGGCGCCCGCGAACACGCCGCCGCTGGCCCGCCTCGCGGCCGCGCTCGGCCTGTGAGCGGCCTCGCGCGAGCCCTCGCGCCACGCCCCCTAAGATAGGCCGGTCATGGCGAGCCGGATCGACGTCTCCATCGAGAACCGCGGCCCGCCCGAGCCGGAGGGTGACGGGAAACGGCACCCGAACACGTGCCCCCGGTGCCACTCGCACTACCGCGACGACGAGCTCGACCAGACGCTCCGCGTGTGCCCGCAGTGCGGGCACCACTTCCCCGTGCGGGCGCGGGCGCGCGTCGAGCAGCTCGCGGACGGAGGCACCTTCGTCGAGGAGGACGCGGGGCTCCGCTCGGCCGACCCGCTGGCGTTCTTCGACCTCCGGGCGTACACCGAGCGGCTCGCCGAGGCGGAGGTCGCGACGGGGCTCGGGGACGCGATCATCGCGGGCGCGGCGGCCGTCGAGCGGCGGCCGTGCGAGCTCGCGGTCATGGACTTCGCCTTCATGGGCGGCTCCATGGGCAGCACCGTCGGCGAGAAGTTCGTGCGCGCGTGCGAGCGGGCGGCAGCCCGGCAGGTGCCCCTCGTCTGCGTCACCGCCTCCGGCGGCGCGCGCATGCAGGAGGGGATTCTCTCGCTCATGCAGCTGCCGAAGACCGTCTGCGCCGTGGACGACCTGCGCGAGGCGCGCTCCCCGCTCATCTCCGTGATGACGCACCCGACGACCGCCGGCGTCATGGCGAGCTTCGCCAGCCTGGGCGACTTCGTCATCTCCGAGCCCGGCGCGCTCCTCGCGTTCACCGGCCCGCGCGTCGTCCAGCAGACGATTCGCGAGAAGCTCCCCGAGGACTTCGGCCTCGCCGAGGCGAACGCCCGCTTCGGGCACGTGGACGCGATCGTCCCTCGCGCCGAGCTCCGGCCGTTCGTCGGGCGGCTCCTCGCCCTGTTCCAGCGCGATGGCGGCTGAGAGCAAGCCGACCCAGGCGGAGCAGCTCCGGCTCCGCGAGCGGCTCGCCAAGCTGCGGGAGCTCGCGCTGCTCCGGGGCGTGGGTGTCACGGGCGAGGTGCGCCGGCTCGAGCGGCAGCTCGAGCGGATCGGCGCGGAGCCGAGCGCGGACGAGGTCTGGCGCGCCGTCGAGCTCGCCCGCCATGCGGAGCGCCCGTACACGCTCGACTACGTCGAGCGCATCTGCGACGACTTCATCGAGCTCCACGGCGACCGGGCCGCCGGCGACGACGCCGCGATCGTCGCCGGGTTGGCGAGCTTCCGGGGCCGTACGCTGGCGCTCGCCGGCCACCAGAAGGGCCGCGACATCCGCGAGCGCGTCGACCGCAACCACGGCATGGCCCATCCCGAGGGATATCGGAAGGCGATGCGCGCGATGGAGCTCGCGGAGCGCCACGACTTCCCCTTCGTCACGTTCGTCGACACGCTGGGCGCCTTTCCCGGCGTCACCGCCGAGCAGCGCGGGCAGGGCGGTTGGCTCGCGCGCTGCCAGCTCGCCATGGCGCGTCTTCTCGCTCCCTCGGTCGCCTTCGTCATCGGCGAGGGCGGCTCGGGGGGCGCGGTGGCGCTCGCCGTCGCCGACCGGGTCCTCATGCAGCAGAACGCGATCTACTCCGTGATCACCCCGGAGGGCTGCGCGGCGATCCTCTGGCGCGATGCCGGCGAGGCGAAGCGTGCCGCCGCGGCGCTCAAGCCCGACGCGGCGCACTGCCTCGAGCTCGGGGTGATCGACGGGATCGTGCCAGAGCCGCCCGCGGGGGCGCACAGCGACCCGGAGGCCGCGGCCGGGATGCTCGCCGACGCGCTCGAGGGGGCGCTCTCGGAGCTCGAAGCCGAGCAGCCGGCGGAGCGACGGCGCGCACGACACCGGAAATTCCGCGGCATGGGCCTCTACCTCGAGTAGAGGCTCCGGGTTCGGCAATCCACAGCGTCCACAGGGTTATCCCCCGCGACGCGCGACTCTTCGCACCGGCCCGAAAAAGCCTTGAGGCCGGCGAAAACACCGGCCTCAAGCGCCAACCCCCCCGGTCGGCAGTCAATCCTCGCGGCGCCTTGTACCCGGGCCCGGTGGGACTAAACATCCCCTCGTCGTTCGTTCCCGCGAGGCATGCTTCCCGCATGGCCAAGCTCACGGAGTACGAGCGCAAGCGTCATCCGGGGAAGACTCCGGAGCCGTTCGGGGGCGGGCGCGGTCGGGGGAAGGCCCCGATCTTCGTCGTCCAGCGCCACGACGCCCGGCGACTGCACTACGACTTCCGGCTGGAGCGCGACGGGGCGCTCGCGAGCTGGGCCGTGCCCAAGGGCATCCCGCGGGAGCCCGGCCAGCGCAACCTCGCGGTCCACGTGGAGGACCATCCGATCGAGTACGCGACCTTCGAGGGCGAGATCCCGGCAGGCCAGTACGGCGCCGGCACCGTCGAGATCTGGGACCGGGGGACGTACGAGCTCGTCGAGGAGAAGAAGGACGGCGGCCTCACGGTCAAGCTCGCGGGTGAGCGCCTGCAGGGCACGTGGGCTCTCGTCCCGGCGAAGCTCGACGGCGACCCGAAGAACTGGCTTCTCATCCGGAAGCGGGACGGCGCGGCCGGGCGGGCGGCCACTCCGGCGGGCGAGTACGTGCCCATGCTGGCGACCCTCGTCGACGGCGTCCCGTCTGGCCCGGGCTGGCTCTTCGAGGTCAAGTGGGACGGCTACCGCGCGATCGCGCGGCTCGTCGGCGGGGAGGCGACCCTCACGAGCCGGCGGGGCAACGACCTCACCGAGCGCTTCTCGGCCGTCGCGCGCGCGCTGCCGCACGCGGTTCGGACACCGGACTGCGTTCTCGACGGCGAGGTCTGCGCCCTCGACGACCAGGGACGCTCGAGCTTCTCGGTCATGCAGCAGGGCTCGGGACCGCTCGTCTTCTACGCGTTCGACCTGCTCGAGCTGGACGGCGAACCGCTCCTCGAGCTGCCGCTGGCCGCGAGGCGCGAGCGGCTCGAGTCCCTGCTCGACGGTCGGAACACGACCGTCCGCCTCTCGGAGGCGTTCGAGAACGGCGAAGCCCTCTACGAGGCCGCGAAGGAGCAGGGCCTCGAAGGCGTCATCGCGAAGCGCGCCGACTCGCGCTACCAGCCCGGGAGGCGCACGCGCGAGTGGCTGAAGGTCAAGAGCCACGGCCGGCAGGAATTCCTCATCGCCGGGTACACGCGCGGCCAGGGCCGCCGCGCGGGACGCCTCGGATCGCTCGTGCTCGCGGTCAACCGCGGCGGCGAGCTCGCGTACGCCGGCAACTGCGGGACCGGGTTCACCGACGGCGAGATCGACAAGCTCATGCGTCGGCTGCGCCCGCTCGAGCGCAAGAGCCCGCCGTTCGCGGTCGTGCCGAAGATGCCGAAGGTCCGCAAGGGCGACGTGGTGTGGGTGACGCCGAAGCTCGTCTGCGAGGTCGAGTTCGCCGAGTGGACGCACGACGGCCGCCTCCGCGCCCCGTCGTACAAGGGGCTCCGGGAGGACAAGGCGGCGGCCGAGGTCCGTCGCGAGCAGCCCGTCGCCACCGAGCTGCGGCGGGGCCGGCGCCTGCTCAAGCTCTCCAACCTCGACAAGGTCTTCTGGCCCGACGAGGGCATCACGAAGGGCGATCTCCTCTCCTACTACCGGGAGATCGCTCCCGTGCTCGTGCCGCACCTTCGCGACCGGCCCTTCACGCTCAAGCGGTATCCCGACGGCTGGGCGGGCGAGCACTTCTTCCAGAAGGACGCGCCGGCACACATGCCCGAGTGGATCCCGACCAGGCCGTTCACCGTCTCGACGCGCGAGACGCCGCGGCGCAAGCGCCGCATCCGCGTCCCCCTCGTCAACGACGAGCTCGCGCTTCTCTGGATGGCGAACATGGGTTGCATCGACATGAACACGTGGTACTCGCGGGTCGATCGCCCGGAGCGGCCCGACTGGGTCCTCTTCGACCTCGACCCCTCGCCGGACGTGGGCTTCCGGGAGACCGTCCGGGTGGCGCTCCTCGTCAAGGACGTGCTTGACGCTCTCGGGCTCGCGAGCTTCCCGAAGACGAGCGGGGCGGACGGCTTCCACGTCCTCGTCCCGCTCGAGCGGCGGCACACGT
Organism: Gaiellaceae bacterium; assembly: GCA_036260055.1. Classification (GTDB taxonomy): domain Bacteria; phylum Actinomycetota; class Thermoleophilia; order Gaiellales; family Gaiellaceae; genus DASQWP01. Next base: position 6,868 of record DATAAQ010000021.1, read on the forward strand.
ACGCGGATACGCGCGAGTTCGCCGAGATCGTGGCCGGGACGCTCGCCCGCCTGCACCGAAAGCTCGTGACGACCGAGTGGTCGAAGTCCCGGCGGCGCGGCGTGCTCGTCGACGCGAACCAGAACGGCGAGGGGAAGACGATCGCCTCCGTGTACTCCGTCCGGCCTCGCCCGGGCGCGCCGGTGTCGACGCCGCTGCGCTGGGACGAGGTGAGCGAGGACCTCGACCCGCGCGAGTTCACCATGGACGTCGTCCTCGCGCGCGTGGAGCGCCAGGGGGATCTCTTCTCGGGCGTGCTGACCACCCGGCAGTCGCTCGGGCGGGCGCTCGAGACCCTCGTGGAGCGGTAGGGGCGCCGTGCGCCTCGACGAGGTCGTCCGCGCCCTGGACGCGTACTTCCGTGTGCCCGACGTCGAGAACGACGACTGGTCGCCGGAGTACGAGCAGCTCTACCCCGATCCCTACTGGCGCGAGTTCGCCGAGCCGGGCTACGAGGGGCGCTGGAACGGGCTCCTCGTCCGCGGCGGGGCCGAGGTCGAGCGGGCGGCGACGTGCGTGTTCCCCTCGGACGCCATCGTCGCCACGCTCGCGCCGCGGACGTTCCTCTTCTCGGAGCATCCGATCGCATTCGAGGACGACGTGGAGGGCTTCGCGCCGCTCGCCCGGGCGACCTTCGAGCGGATGCGCTCCCGGGAGGTCACGTTCTACCACGTCCACGCGCCGCTCGACATGCACCCGGAGGTCTCGCCTTCGCGCCTCGTCGCGGAGGGGCTCGGGCTCGAGGGTCTCGAGGAGTACTACCCCATCGCCGACGGGATTCCGGGCGGCGCGGCGGTCGTAGGGGAGAGCCGGCTGACGCTCGACGACCTGGCCGGGCGGCTGCGCACGCTCCTCGGGGAGGAGATCCCCGTCGAGGTCCTGACGCGGCCGCGCCGGGGGGCCGGCCGCGTGGCCGTGGTCGCGGGCGGCGGCGCCGACGCGGACATCCTGCGGGCGTCGCTCGAGCGCGGCTGCCGGACGTTCGTGACGGGGAACGCGGCCACGCGCTGCCGCTTGAGCTTCGTCCAGGAAGGGGTCCGCGAGTTCCGTGTGCTCGCGTCGGAGGCGGACGTGGCCGTCGTCGACGCGACGCACTACGGGCTCGAGAAGCCGCCCCAGCTCGCGATGGTCGGGTGGTTCGAGCGGCTCGGCCTTCCCGCCCGGTTCATTCCGGGGCGGCCCGAGCGGGGAGTCTGAGGAACGTCCATTTGCGTCCGAGTGGCGCGAAGCCGAGCCGCGCGTAGAGCTCCTTCGGCCAGTCGGCGTCGTCCGCGACCAGGAAGACGAGGTCGTGACCCGTCCTCGTGGCCTCGGCCACGGCCGTGAGCACGACGGCGCTCGCGTACCCCCGCCCCCGATGCTCGGGGCTCGTGACGACGTCCTCGACCTGGGCGGTCCGTCCGTCGGAGTAGAGATCCGCGACGCTGACGACCTCGCCACCGTCCTTCACGGCGAAGTGGCGGCCTCGCCCGGCACGGGAGACGAGGCGACCGGCGTCGAGCACCATGCGCACGGTCTCGTCGCTGTCGGCCCACGGCTCCAGCGCGGCGGTGCGCTCCCTGAGCGGACGCTGTGCGGCGGCCTCCACCTCCTCGACGATCGTCGTGTCGCCACCTCGCTCGCCCCCTCCCCGCCAGGCCATGAGCACGAAGCGGTCGGCCTCCCAGCCGAGCGTGCGGAAGCCCGCTTCGAGCCGCGCGCCCGCCTCCTCGTCCGGGACGGCCACGCGCCGATGTCGCTGGCCCGCCGCAGCGTGAAGCCGCTCCGCCTCGACTGCGAGCGCCTCGGCGGTCGCACTCTCCGGCTCGTCGACGCGGAGGACGTTGAGATCCCAGACGGAGGCGAAGGTGTCGTTGAAGAGCGCCCGCCCGTACCGGAACGGCACGACGCGCTCGGCGCAACGCTCGCGCATCGCCTCCTCGAAGGCGAGCGCGCGTGCCAGCTCGTGGTGCACGCGGGCTAGACTGCCACGCCGAGCGAGACGGTGGCCTCGCGGAGGAGCACGCGCTCCAGGGCGGCGACGCAGGCCGCGTCGAACGCCGCCCCGGTCTCCTCACGGAGGAGCCTCATGGCCTGCTCGTGCGTCCAGGCGGGCCGGTAGACGCGCACCGAGAGGAGCGCGTCGTAGACGTCGCAGGCGGTGAGGATGCGCGTCTCGAGGTCGAGCTCGCCGCCGGCCCGCCCGCGCGGATAGCCCTTCCCGTCCAGACGCTCGTGGTGGTCGAGCACGAGCCGCCGGACCGCCTCCGGAAATCCGCCCAGCTCGCCCAGGAGCTTGTGGCCCCACTCGGGATGCCGCTGGATGAGGGCGAACTCCGCCTCCTCGAGCGAGCCCGGCTTCTTGAGGATCGCGTCGGGCACCGCGAGCTTGCCGATGTCGTGGAGGAGCCCGCCCGTCGCGAGAAGGCGCAGACGGCTCGGCGGAAGGCCGAGCTCCTCGCCGACCTGCACGGCGCGGAGGGCGACGCGGCGCGTGTGCTCCTCCGTGTACTCGTCCTTCTCGGCCAGGCGGAGCATGAGCGCGCGCACGCGCGCGCCGAGGAAGGCCTCCTCGGCCGAGACGAGCTCGCCGGCGCGAGGCCCGCCCGTGAGCGAGCGCGACGGGGTTCCGCGGTGGAGGTCGGCCGCGACCGGGACCCCGACGAGGACGATCCCGAGGAGCTCGAAGGCGTGCCCGAGCCACCAGCCGAGATCGCGGAAGTCGAGCAGGAGCGCGGCGCCGAGCGCGGCGCCGAGGAACGCGAGCCCGAGGACGACGAGCAGGTCGGTGCGGCGCCGTGTGAGGAGGTACGTGTTCACGGCCCGCAGCCCGAGGAAGCCGTAGAAGAGGAGGCCGGCCGCGAGCGCGGCGAGGGCGACCGGGCTGCCCGGCTCCGGCACGGCCGGAACCGAGCTCGGGACGAGCATGCCCACCGTGCCGACGGCTGCGACGGCCGTGAGGAGGCAGAGCTGGAGGACGAGGACGCGCCCGACGTCCTGCGGCCGCCGGAGCGCCGGCAGGGCGGTCAGGGCGAGGACGGCGCCGCCCACGGGAAGCGTCGCCCCGCCCGTGAACGCGACCAGCCCGTTGAACTCGACGAGCACTCCGGGGCTCGCGAGGCCGTGGAGCGCGAGAAGAGCGGCCATGACGGAGAACGCGGTACCCACGACGACCGTCCGCGCGTCCTCTCGACGGGCCCCGACGACCGTGAGCGCGAGCGCGGCGAGCGTCGCCGCGACGGCGGTCGCTCCAACGGCCCAGAAGTGGAACTCGCTCGAGATCTCGACCTCGTGGCGGCCGAGGAAGTGGAGCGTGGCGACGGGGAGGGTCGCGCCGGCGGCACACGCCGCGAGCGCGGAGACGAGACGCGGGCGGGAGCCGGGTGTCATGGACGCTCTATCGGTGCGACGGCGCCGAAGGTTTACGCTCCCCGGGCCCTCGCCGCTCGCGGCCTATCATCGGCGGATGGCGCAGATCGCCGTGATAGGGAGCGGCTCCGCGTGGGTCGGCCGGGCCGAGGAGGTCGGCAGGCTCCTGGCCGCGTCCGGATGCGTCGTCGTCTGCGGAGGCGGCGGGGAGGTCATGGAGGCGGCGGCCCGCGGGGCGAAGAGCGCGGGCGGGACGACCGTCGGGATTCTCCCGGGCGAGAGCCGCCACGACGCCAACGAGTGGGTCGACTACGCCGTCGCGACGGGCACGGGGCACGCCCGGAACCTCGCGGTCGTGGCTTCCTGCGACGCCTCGATCGCGGTCGGCGGCAAGTGGGGGACGCTGGCCGAGATCGGCTACGCGCGGCTCCTAGGCCGGCCCGTGGTCGTCCTCGAGCCCGGCTGGGAGGTCGCGGGCGAGGGCATCGAGCGTGCCTCCACGCCCGCGGAGGCGGTCGAGCTCGCGTTACGGCTTGCGGGCGCCTAGAGTCGCCGCGTGGCCCTCGAGATGCGGACGTCGTGCGAGCGCTGCGGCGCCGCGCTCGCTGTCGCCGGCGCCGCGCGGATCTGCTCGTACGAGTGCACGTTCTGCCCCGCGTGCGCCGATGCGCTCGCCGGCGTCTGCCCGAACTGCGGCGGCGAGCTCGTCCCGCGCCCCCGGCGAGCGGCCGCGTCCGGCGGGGCCGGGCACGTGTCCGGCAGCTGACACGATCTCCCGGGTCAGGCGGCGGCGAGCATCCGCCGGAGGAGGGTGAGCGCGCCCGCCTTGTCGAGGAACTCGTTCAGGTTGCCGCACTTCGGCGACTGGACGCAGGACGGGCAGCCGTCGGCGCACGGGCAGCCGTCGAGCAGCCGTGCCGTGTCCGCGACCCAGCCCTCGAGCTCGTCGTAGCCCCGCCGCGCGATGCCGACGCCGCCTGCGTGGCCGTCGTAGACGAAGACGGTCGGGCCGCCCGTCTGGAAGTGGAGGTTCGTGGAGAGGCCCCCGATGTCCCAGCGGTCGCACATCGCCCAGAGAGGCAGGAGCGCGATCATGGCGTGCTCGGCCGCGTGGAGAGAGCCGAGCAGCCGCGGCAGCGCGTCGAGCCCCTCGAGCATCCACGGCTCGGGCAGGTACCAGACGGCCTCCGTCTCGAAAGACGTCTCCGGCAGGTCGAGCGCGACGAGATCGAGCGTCGCCCCGTCCCGGATCGCCTTCTTCTGGTAGGCGACGACCTGCTCGGTGACGCTCACACGTCCGAAGAAGACCTCCATGCCGAGCCGCCGGCCGGCGACGTCCGCCTCCTCGACCGCGGTCATGGTCTCCTTCTTCGCCTGCGTGTAGTAGTCGCCCGCGAAGGGCTCGACGAGCGCCGTCCGCGCCGCCAGGTCGAGCGCGAGGACGCGATACGACTCGCCGAGATGCAGGTAGACGGCGCCCTCGTGCACCGTCCCGTACGCGCGCTCGCGCTCGACCACGCCGAGCACCGAGCCGGTCTCCGCCTCGACGACCGCGACCGCCTCGGCGCTCGTCGAGCGGAGGCCGAAGCGGCCCGCCGGGAAGTCGCGTCCGGCCCAGACGAACCCGGCCCGCGTCCGCTTGAGCTCGCCGGTCGCGGCGAGCGCCTCGGCGCGCTCGAGCGCGGCGTCGCCGAGGTGCTCCCGGTCGCGGTCGTCCAGAGGCGCCTCGAACGCGGCCGCGCGCACGTGCCCGTCGAGGACCCGGGGGTTCGCGTGGTCGAGGATGGCCGCCTCGACCCGCCGGGAGAGGAGCGTCTCGGGCTCGCGCATGAAGAACTGGTCGAGGGCGTCCTCGCTCGCCACGAGCACCGCGAGGCCGTGCCCGCGCCGTCCGGCGCGGCCCCACTGCTGGCGGAGGCTCGCGACAGTGCCGGGAAAGCCGACCGAGATGGCGCAGTCGAGGAGCCCGATGTCGATCCCGAGCTCGAGCGCGTCCGTCGCGGTCACCCCGAGGAGCTCGCCCTCGACGAGCCGCCGCTCCACCTCCCGCCGCTGAGCGGGCGTGTAGCCGGCGCGGTACGGAGAGAGCCGGTCGGCGAGCTCCGGGACGCGGTCGGCGGCGAAGCGGTGGATGAGCTCGGCAGCCTTCCGGCTCTTCGCGAAGCAGATCGTACGGAGCCCCCTGGAGACGAGCTCCGCGAGCAGCCGCGCGCCCTCGCCGAGCGCGCTCGCCCGCAGCTGGAGCCCCTCGTCGAGGACCGGCGGGTTCCAGAGGGCGATCGTGCGCGCGGCGCGCGGTGCCCCGTCATCGCCGACGACGGTCGCCTCGACGCCGAGGAGCGAGCGCGCGAGCTCGCCCGGGTTCGCAATGGTCGCCGACGCGAGCAGAAACCGCGGCTCCGCGCCGTAGACCGCCCCGGCCCTCCGGAGCCGGCGGAGCACGTTCCCGACGTGTGAGCCGAACACGCCCCTGTAGACGTGGGCCTCGTCCACGATCACGTAGCGCAGGTTCTGGAGGACGTCGCCCCAGCGGTCGTGGTGGGGGAGCACGCCGACGTGGAGCATGTCCGGGTTCGTGAGGATCACGTTGGCCCACGTGCGGATCTGCCGGCGGCGCTCCGGCTCGGTGTCCCCGTCGTAGAGTCCGGCGCGGAGACCCGGGAGCCGGAAGGCGGCGAGCGCGCGCGCCTGATCCTGGGCGAGCGCCTTCGTCGGGTAGAGGTAGAGCGCGCGCACCTTCGGCTCGGCCGCGATCGCGTCGAGGACCGGGAGGTTGAAGGCGAGCGTCTTGCCGCTCGCCGTGCCGGTCGCGACGACGACGTGCTCGCCCCGCGAAGCGGCGGCGTAGGCGTCCGCCTGGTGGCTGTAGAGACGGTCGAGCCCCCGCCCCGCGAGCGCCCGGCGAACCGCCCCGTGGAGCTCCGCCGGGACGTCCACCGTCGCCGCCGCCCGCGGCGGTACCTCGGTGAGGTAGGCGAGCTCCTCCCCCTGGAGCAGCTCGTGCGCCCGCGCGACGTCCACCGACACACCCCAACGGTAGCCCCGGCGGCGGCCCCCACCGGGCCCCGGGTTCCCGCTAGCCTGCGCCCGTGGTTCCGCGCTGCCTCACGATCGCGACGTCCGACTCGGGCGGCGGGGCCGGGATCCAGGCCGACCTGAAGGCGTTCGCGGCGCTCGGCTGCCACGGCTCGAGCGTGATCGTCGCCCTCACGGCGCAGAACACGACGGCCGTCACGGGCGTCCACGAGGTGCCTCCGGCGTTCATCCGCCGCCAGCTCGAAGCCGTCTGGGACGACATCGGAGTGGACGCGGCCAAGACCGGCATGCTCTTCAGCGCGCCGATCATCGAGGCCGTCGCGGGCTTCCTCGCGGACCGTCGCACCGCGCTCGTCGTCGACCCCGTCATGGTGGCCGCCTCCGGCGCGAAGCTCCTCCGCGACGATGCCGTCGCCGTCCTCGTCGAGCGTCTCTTCCCGCTCGCCGCCGTCGTCACCCCGAACCTCCACGAGGCGTGCGCGCTCGCAGGCGTGCCGTACGCGGAGGACGCGAGCCGCGCGCGGCTGGCCGAGGCGATCCACGAGCTCGGCGCCCGAGCGGTCGTCGTCACCGGCGGCCACGGCGACGAGGCCGTCGACTGGCTCTTCGACGGCGAGCGCCACGTCGCCGTCCCGGTCGAGCGCCACGGCGACGAGGCGACGCACGGGGCCGGATGCACGCACTCCGCGAGCCTGGCGGCGCTGCTCGCGCGGGGTGAGGCTCTCGACGATGCCGCGCGCGAGGCCGCCCGGATCGCGTCCGAGGCGGTGCGCGCCGGGCTCACGGACATCGGGTCCGGCTCGGGCCCGGTCGACGTCTTCGGCCTTGAGGCTGTCAGAGCTCGGTGAGGCCGGGCTCCTCTCGGAGCTCGAGCGCCGGGGCCTTGCGGCCGGACTCGACCTGGAGGGAGCCTGGGACGGAGAGCGGGCGGTCACGGCGGACGTGCTCGTCGAGGGCGTGCACTTCCGCCGGGAGTGGATCTCGTGGCGCGACCTGGGCTACAAGGCCGCTGCCGTCAACCTGAGCGACCTGGCCGCCATGGGCGCGGAGCCGGAGGGGCTGCTCGTCTCGCTCGCCCTGCCCCCCGAGACGCCGGCGGCCGCCGTCTTCGACCTCTACGAGGGGCTGAACGAGCCCGGCGTCCCGGTCCTGGGCGGCGACACGGCCGCCGCCGCGCCCGCGTTCGTCGCCGTGACCGCGCTCGGGAGGAGCGGCCGCGTTCCCGGCCGAGCGGGCGCCCTCCCCGGCGACGCGCTCGTCGTCACCGGGGCGCTCGGCGGGTCGGCGGCGGGGCTGTACGCCCTCGAGCAGGGGCTCGAGGGCTTCGACGACCTCGTCCGCGCGCACCGGCGCCCTCCTCTACGGCTCGACGAGGGAAGCCGGCTCGCAGCCGTCGCCCACGCGATGCTCGACGTCTCGGACGGGATCCTGGCGGACGCGGGCAAGCTCGCGGAGCGCTCCGGCTGCCGGGTCGTCGTTCATGTCGACGAGCTGCCGCTTGCCGCACGCCTGGCCGAGGTCGCCGACCTCCCGTTCTGGGCCCTGGGCGAGGACTACGAGCTCCTCGCCGCCCTGCCGCCTGCCGAGGCGCGGGCGAGCGGGTTCCCGATCGTCGGACGCTGCGAGGAGGGATCAGGCGTCGAGCCCCTCGACCCGGGCGGCTGGGACGCGTTCCGGCGCCGCTACTAGCGGGCTCGACGATTCTGTCGGCGCAAACGGCGCAGCTCGTCTAGACGATCCAGGCCTCGATCATCGAGTAGACGAAGAGGGCGACGATCAGCATGAGAACGACGAGAAAGGCGATGTCTCCGATCCGCGCCCAACGGCTCTTCGGCGGATCGGGCATGACGGCTATAGCCATGCGGCCTATCTTCGGTGATCTTCGCGGCGGCGTCTACGCGGCCGGCGGAACGGCTTGCGCCCTGGCCCCTAGGCGGCGAGCCAGCGCTGCCAGGTCCCCTCGTAGTGTGTCCGCGACCGTGCGCCCACGACGGTCTCCTGCGGCTCCCCGCCCTCGAAGAGGATCACGGTGGGGATCGAGAGCACGCCGTAGCGCGCCTGGGTGACGGGGTTCTCGTCCACGTTGACGGCGACGAACTTGATCCGGTCGCCGTGCTGGGCGGCCATGTCGCTCAGAATCGGGTCGACGACGCGGCACGGACCGCACCACGGCGCCCAGAAGTCGACGACGACCGGCGTGCCCGCCTGCAGGACCTCGGCGTCGAAGTCGGCGTCGCCCACGGGAGGGAGATCGGCCATGCGGTCGGACTGTAGCAACGGCTAGAGACGGCCCCGGAGGGCGGCGAGGCGCAGGGCGGGGACGCGCACGACCGCCTCGACGACGATGGCGGGCCCCATCTTCGAGCCGCCCTCGGCGCGGTCGGTGAAGACGATGGGGACCTCGCGGACGGTGAACCCGCTCCGGAGTGCCCGGTAGACGGTCTCGATCTGGAATGCGTAGCCGCGGGCGGAGATGCGCTCGAGCCGGATCGCCTCCAGCACCTGCCGTCGGTAGCAGCGGAAGCCGCTCGTCGAGTCGCGCACGCCGAAGCCGAGGACGGCCTGCGCATACAGACAGCCGGCGCGGCTGACGACGCGGCGAACGGGCCCCCAGTTCCGGACCTCCCCGCCGGCGACGTACCGCGACCCGAGGGCGACGTCCGTCTCGCCTGCGGCGGCCACGAGGCGCGGCACGTCCACCGGATCGTGCGAGAAGTCGCAGTCCATCGTGACGACGAGCTCGGCGCCCGCCGCCAGCGCGCGCGCGAAGCCGGCCACGTAGGCCGGCCCGAGGCCCTCCTTGCGCTCGCGGTGGAGGACGTCGACCGCCGGGAGCTCGGCCGCCAGCCGGTCGGCGATTTCGCCCGTGCCGTCGGGGGAGGCGTCGTCCACGACGAGCACGCGGCCGTCGAGCCGCTGCTCGGCGAAGACCTCGACGAGCGCGCGCGCCATCGGCTCGAGGTTCTCCCGCTCGTCGTAGGTGGGCAGGCAGACGACCAGCCGCACCGGCGTATCATCGCCGGGGTGCCGACGCAGTTGCCCGGGAACGCCGAGCTCGCCGAGCGCTTCGACCTGCTCGCCGACCTCCTCGAGCTGGACGGGGCGGACGCCTTCCGCCTCGCCGCGTACCGCCGGGCGGCGACGCGGATCCGGGAGTCCGCGGTGCCCGTCGCCCAGCTCGCCCTCGACCGCAAGGCCACGCGCCTCTCCGGGATCGGCGCGACGATCGAGAACAAGATCGTCGAGCTCGTCGAGACGGGCGAGCTCGCCGCGCTCGCCAAGCTGCGGGAGCGCCTTCCCTCCGGGCTCGTGGAGGTCATGCACGTCCCCGGGCTCGGGCCGAAGACGGCGCGAAAGCTCTGGGCCGAGCTCGGCGTGCAGTCGCTCGACGACCTCCGGGCCGCCGCGGAGCAGCAGCGGCTCCGCGACCTTCCCGGTCTCGGCGCCAAGACGGAGGAGAAGGTGTTGAAGGCGCTCGCCGCCCCCGCGGCGACGGCGGCGACGGGCCGCACGCTGCTCGGCCGCGTGCTCCCGGCCGTCCGCCAGGCCGTCTCCGAGGTGGCCGGGAGCGGCCTCGCGGAGCGCGTGTCCGAGGCGGGGAGCGTGCGGCGCCGCTGCGAGACGGTGCGCGACCTCGACCTCATCGCGACGGCCGCCGAGCCGGCCGCGCTCACGGAGTTCTTCGCGGGGCGACCGTGGGTGGCGGAGGTGGTGGCCCGCGGGCCGACGAAGGCGACCGTCGTCTCGCACGAGGGGTTTCGCTTCGACCTGCGCGTCGTCCCGCCGGAGAGCTACGGGAACCTCCTCCAGCACTTCACGGGGTCGAAGGCGCACAACGTCGCGCTGCGGGAGGACGCCGTGCGCCGCGGCCTCTCGGTCTCCGAGTACGGCGTCCTCCACGTCGAGAGCGGTGAGACGTTCACCGCCGCGGGCGAGGAGGAGCTCTACGCGCATCTCGGCTACGCCTGGATCCCGCCGGAGCTCCGCGAGAACCGCGGGGAGCTCGAGGCCGCCCGCGACGGCGGCGTGCCGCGCGTCGTCGAGCTCGCCGACCTGCACGGCGACCTCCACATGCACACCGACTGGTCGGACGGGCGGGGGACGCTTGCGGAGATGGTCACGGCCGCGCGCGGGCTCGGGCACCGCTACGTGGCGATCTGCGACCATGCGAAGCGGCTCAAGGACGGGCGGCTCGACCGTCAGGCCGAGGAGATCGCGGCGCTGAACGCCTCCCTCTCGGACATCCGGGTGCTCTCGGGAGTCGAGGTCGACATCCGCGCGGACGGGTCCCTCGACCTCGGCGACGACGCGCTCGCCGAGCGCGACTGGGTCATGGCCTCGATCCATGCGGGCTTCGACCAGGCGCGCGACCGCCTCACCGACCGCCTGCTGGCCGCCATGGAGAACCCGCACGTCGACTGCATCGGGCATCCCACCGGGCGCAAGATCAACCGCCGCGCCCCGTACGACCTCGACTGGGAGCGCGTGCTCGAGCACGCGCTCGCGACGGGCACGTTCCTCGAGATCAACGCACAGCCCGACCGCCTCGACCTCACGGACGCGCACGCGCGCGCGGCCGCCGAGGCGGGCGTGCGCGTCGTCGTGTCCACCGACGCGCACCGGGTGCACGAGCTCGCCAACCTCGAGCTCGGCGTAGCGCAGGCCCGTCGAGGCTGGATCACGGCCGACCAGGTCGTCAACGCCCGCCCCTGGCGCGACGTCCGGAAGCTGCTGAAGGCGTGACGTTCCGCGAGGACGGGGCCGCGGCGCTCGAGTGGGTCGCGCGCTACCTCGAGGGGGTCCGCGAGCTCCCGGTGCTCTCGCGTGTCGAGCCCGGAACCGTGCGGGCCTCCCTGCCCTCCTCGCCGCCCGAGGACGGGGAGGCGTTCGCCGCCGTCCTCCGCGATCTCGACGAGACGCTCCTCCCCGGGATCACGCACTGGAACCACCCTCGCTTCCTCGCCTACTTCGCCGTCTCGGGGAGCGAGCCGGGGATCCTGGCCGAGCTCCTCGCCGCCGCGCTGAACGTCAACGCGATGCTCTGGCGGACCTCGCCGGCGGCAACGGAGCTCGAGGAGCTCGCGCTCGACTGGCTGCGGCAGCTCCTCGGCCTCCCCGAGGGGCTCCACGGCCACATCGAGGACACCGCCTCGATCTCCACGCTCGCCGCGCTCGCGGCCGCGCGCCACCTGCGCCCGGACGGCGCGGTCGTCTGCTCGGAGCAGGCGCACTCGTCGGTCGACAAGGCGGCGCGACTGCTCGGCCTCCCCCTCACGAAGGTCGCCGTCGACGGGGAGTTCCGCCTGCAGGTCGACGCGCTGGCTCCGGTGCTCGACGGCGCCGCCGCGGTCGTCGCCACCGTCGGGACGACGTCCACGACCTCGGTCGATCCCGTCCCCGCGATCGCCGAGCTCTGCGAGGCGGCCCGCGTGTGGCTCCACGTCGACGCGGCGTACGCCGGGGCGGCGGCCGTCTGCCCCGAGCACCGCTGGGCGCTCGCGGGCTGCGAGCGGGCCGACTCGCTCGTCGTCAACCCGCACAAGTGGCTGTTCACGCCCGTCGACTGCTCGTGCCTCTACACCCGGCGCCCCGACGTCCTGCGCGACGCGTTCAGCCTCGTACCCGAGTACCTGCGGACGAGCGAGGAGGACGTCACGAATTTGATGGACTACGGGCCGGCCCTCGGGCGGCGGTTCCGCGCCCTCAAGCTCTGGGCCGTGCTCCGCTGCTTCGGCCGCGAGGGGCTTCGACGGCTGATCCGGGAGCACGTCCGGCTCGCCCGGCTCTTCGCCTCCTGGCTCGAGGCGGCGCCCGGGTGGGAGGTCGTGGCCCCGTACCCGTTCTCCGTCGTCTGCTTCCGCCGGGCGGGCTCCGACGAGGACAACGAGGCGCTGCTCGAGCGGGTGAACGCGAGCGGCGAGGCCTACCTCTCGCATACGGTTCTCGGCGGCCGCTACGTGCTCAGGCTCGCGGTCGGGAACATGCGGACGACGGAGGCCGACATCCGGCGGACCTGGGCGCTCCTACAGGAGCTGTAGGAGGCGGGCGAGCTCGGCCGGCGCCTCGACGGCCAGGTCGGCGGCGTCACGGAGCTCCGCCGGGCCCTCGGCGGAGGCGACGGCGATCCGGACCGCGTGCTCGAGGCCGGCCGCGCCGAGGCCGGCGAAGGCGTCGAGGTCCGTCGTGTCGTCCCCCGCGTAGAGGCCCCGCCGCGCACCCGCGCGCCCCAGCAGCGCGCGCACGGCCGTCCCCTTGTCCGAGTCGGCGGCCGGGCGAACCTCGAGGACCTTCCTCCCCCAGCGTGCCTCGAGCCCCCTCGCCCGCGCGCGCTCGGCGACCTCCTCGAGGCGGGTCCGGGCGGCTGCCTCGTCCGACGCCTCGCGGAAGTGGTACGAGAGCGAGAGGCGCTTGTCCTCGACCGGGAGGCCGACGGCGTCCCGGAAGGCGGCGATCGCCGCGACGAGCTCTTCGGCGCGCGGGTCGAGCTCGAGCCCGTGGTTGCCGACGTAGAGGACGCCCTCGACGCCGACGAGCCGGCGGGCGTCCTCGCCCGCGCGCCCGCTGACGCACGCGACGAGCGCGTAGCGGGCGGCGAGTCGCCGGAGCGCCGCCCGGGTCGCCTCGGGCACGGTCGCGAGCTCCGGGCGGGCGACGATCGGCGCGAGCGTCCCGTCGACGTCGAAGACGAGCGCGCTCTCCCGCGGCGCGTCGCGAAGAGGGGCGAGGAGGGCCTCGGCCGTCACGCGCCATACGATATGGCGGTGCCGCCGGTGAGACCGTCGCTCCTGACCCTGGGCGGCATCGGAGTCGCCTCGGGCTTCCTGAGCGCGCTCTTCGGCGTCGGCGGCGGCATCGTCGTCGTGCCGCTGCTCGTCCTCCTCGGTGGCTTCGACTCGCGGACCGCGACAGCGACCTCGCTGGCCGCCATCCTCCTCACGGCGGTGGCGGGCGTCACGTCGTTCTCGCTCGTCGACCACGTCGACTGGGCCGCGGCGACGCTCGTCGGCCTCCCGGCCGTCGCCGGCTCGCTCGCGGGGGTGCGGCTCCAGCACCGTGTCTCCTCCCGGAGCCTGACCCTCCTCTTCGCCCTCTTCCTCGTCGGGGTCGCGATCGGGCTCTTCGTCGAATGAGCGCCGGCGTCGTCCTCCTCGCGCTGGCCCTCGGCTTCGCCGCCGGCGCCCTCTCCGGGCTCTTCGGCGTCGGGGGAGGGATCCTCTTCGTCCCGACGCTCGCCTTCGTGCTCGGACTCGGGCAGCTCGAGGCCCAGGCGACCTCGCTCGCCGCCATGATCCCCGTCGTCGCCTTCGGCGCCTGGCAGCAGCACCGGGTGGGAAACGTGCGCTGGCGGGCCGCGGTGGCCGTCGGCCTGGTCTCCTTCGTCGGCGTCGCGGGGGGGGCCGTCCTCGCCACCTCGCTCCCCGAGGTCCTCCTCCGCGACCTCTTCGCCGGCCTCCTGCTCGTCGTCGCCGCCCAACTCGTCCGCTCGGCGCGGCGTGCTTAGATAGGCGCATGGACGAAGACGTCTGGCTGCCCCTGGTCGACGAGCCGCTGGGCGAGCTCGTCGGCCGGATCCAGGCCGAGGACACGCAGCTGACGTCGCTGATCGGCTCGCCCCGCCGTCAGCTCGCCTTCCGCACGTTCGCGTACATCCGGGTCGGGATCCTGCTCGGCAAGCTCCTCGTCGAGCGCGATGTCGCGCCCGGCGAGGCGGGCACGTGGGTGGAGCGGCTGCTGGACGATCCCGAGGTGCGCCAGGCGGTGCTCGACGAGGTACGGCAGGTCGCCCGGGAGGTCGAGAGCGACCCGCTCCTCGCCTCGGAGGACGCCGTCGGCCCCGACGCCGGGATGCGCGACCGCTTCCGCGAGTTCGCCCGGGGCGTCGACGGCTAGGATCGCGCCCCGCCGGCGCGGGGAGGCGGATAATCTGCGGGTCGTGCCGGCACGCGTTCTCTCGGCGGCGCTCGTTGCGGTGACCGTGCTCGCGCTCGGGGCCTCGACGGCCACGGCCGCGGACCCGGCGACCTCGTCCGCCGCCGCCGTCGGCGTCCGCGTGATCCTGCCCGGCGGCGGAGGAGAGAGCGCCGCGAGCGTCTCCTCTCCGCCGGCCGGCGAGACGACCGCGTCGGGGTACGCCTACCGGGACTCCGTGTCGACGGGATGGATCGCGGCGTCGAGCCGGGCCGGGGGATCGTCGACCCGGGCGAGCTCGACCGCCGGCGCCACGGTTCAGTCCGTCTCCCTCTTCGCCGGGGAGATCACGGCGGACGCGGTCTTCGCGAAGGCGAGCACGCGCGCGAGCGGCGCGGGCGCCGACGGCTCGCTCGCTGCCTCCTCGCTCTCGAACGTCGCGATCCTCGGCCGGCCCGTGGCGGCGGCGCCGAACAAGCGCGTCGAGCTCGGCGACTGGGGCTACGCGGTGCTCCTCGAGCAGGCGGTGGTCCGGGAGACGCGCTCGCGCTTCGGGCATCGCGGCTTCGTCACCGGGATCCACGTCGTCCTCACGGCGGAGCACGGCGGGCTCCCCGCGGGCACGGAGATCCTCGTGGGGTACGCCGAAGCTGCCGCGAGCGCGCCGAAGCCTCCGCCGCCCCCGAAGCCCGCCCCCCCTCCTCCCGAACCGCCGCCGCCGCCCGCGGAGGAGGAGCCGGAGAAACCGAAGCCCGAGCGGTCGCCGCCGCCGCCGCCCGAGCCGGTGCCGCAGCCTCCGGGCTCCCAGCCCGATCCTCCTCCGATCGTCCGCTCGCCGGCGCCGGACGTGAAGCCGCGCCTGACGGCGGGCGGGTACGTCTTCCCGGTCTACGGGCCCGCCTCGTTCACCGACGACTTCGCGGCCGCGCGCGCGCTGACCGGCTGGCACCACGGCAACGACATCTTCGCGCCGCTCGGCGCGCCCGTGCTCGCCGTGAGCGACGGGACGCTCTCGCTCGTCGGCTGGAACGACGTGGGCGGCAACCGGCTCTGGCTCCGCGACCGCGCGGGGAACGAGTTCTACTACGCGCACCTCTCCGCCTTCTCGCCGCTCGCGCGCTCGGGGGCCGCCGTGAAGGCGGGCGACGTCCTCGGGTTCGTCGGCACGACGGGCGACGCGGTCGGGACGCCGCCGCACCTCCACTTCGAGATCCACCCGCGCAACCTGCTCTGGCTCGGCTACGACGGCGTCGTCAACCCGTACGAGTACCTCCTCGCCTGGCAGCGTCTCGAGGACGTGCGCTTCGGCGGCTGGACCCCGCCGCCCGGTGAGGCGCCGCCGGCCGCCGCCGTGCTGCTCCAGGCCGACGACATCTCCGCCCGCTCCGGGCTCGGAGAGGAGTCGCTCGCGAGCCTGCTCGCACCGGTGCGGCTGTTCGGCGAGGCGCCGACGGAACCGTCCGTCGTCGGCGCCGACGTCGGCTTCGGAAGCTGACGCCGGCGCGGACGGCGACGAGGCCGAGCCGGCTTCCGGCCGCGGCTAGCTCGCCTGGTTCGACTGGTACTCGAACGGCTGCTCGGGGCCGAGGATCTTGTCCTTCAGCCAGCGGCGCGTGTCCGGGCCCGTCGCGGGGTTGAAGAGCACGCCGAGGGCGATCCCGGCGAGGAGCAGTGTGGCGTTGCGGGCCGTGTGGGCGTCCCGCCCCTGCACGCGCTCGCCCGCCTTGCGGAGCTCCTCGACGGCCTTCTTGAGCTCGTCCTGGAGATCCTTGTCCCGTGCGACGCGCATCGCCACGCCCGTCGGTCCGCGGTCCCCGAGCAGCTCGTCGTAGATCCTCCGCGCGGAGTCGTAGGCCCGCTTGACGTGATCGTGGAGCTCCTCGTCGCGCGCGATGCGCTCGACGTAGGGGCGCGCCGTGTCGACCGCGCCCGCCACTGTGTCCTTGCCCCTCATCGTCGTCCTTTCGTCGCTGTCCGCGCCATTATCACCTGCGCGCGGCCCTGGAAAACTCGAGCACCGCCCCGCGCGGGAACGCCGCCTCGACGACCTCCTCCACCTCGTCGGCGACCACGAAGCGCATGCCCTCGCGCACCTCCTCGGGAAGATCGTCCAGATCGGGCTCGTTTTCGCGGGGGAGGATGACCGTCCCGATCCCCGCGCGCTGCGCGGCGAGAACCTTCTCCTTCACGCCCCCGATGGGCAGAACCTGGCCGGTCAGCGTGATCTCGCCGGTCATCGCGACCTCCTCGGAGACGGGCTCGTCCATGGCGAGGGACGCGAGCGCGGTCGCCATCGCGATGCCCGCGGAGGGCCCGTCCTTCGGCACCGCGCCGGCGGGCACGTGGATGTGGACGTCGCGGCCCTCGAACGGGTCCGCTTCCAGCCCGAGGTCGCGGGCGTGCCCGCGCACCCAGGAGAGCGCCGCCTGGGCGGACTCCTTCATGACGTCGCCGATCTGGCCGGTGACGATCAGCCTGCCGTCGCCCGGCATCGCGGTCGCCTCGACGAAGAGGACGTCCCCGCCGACCGGCGTGACGGCGAGACCCGTGGCGACGCCCGGATCGGACGTCCGCTTGCGCACCTCGGAGGGGAAGCGGCGGCGGCCGAGCCACGCGCGCACGCGGCGCTCGTCGACCCGCGCGCGCTCGCGCTTCGCCTCGGCGACCTCGCGCGCGGCCTTGCGGCAGAGGGCGGCGATCTGCCTGTCCAGCTCGCGGACGCCCGCCTCGCGCGTGTACTCGCGGACGACGAGGCGGAGCGCCTTCTCCGTGAAGGCGAGCCGGCTCTTCTCGAGGCCGTGCGCCTCGAGCTGCTTCGGGACGAGGTAGCGCTTGGCGATCCCGACCTTCTCGTCCTCGGTGTAGCCCGAGAGCTGGATGATCTCCATGCGGTCGCGGAGCGGCGGGGGAATCGGCTCGAGCTGGTTCGCGGTGCAGATGAAGAGCACCTGCGAGAGGTCGAACGGGAGGTCGAGGTAGTGGTCGCGGAACGTCGAGTTCTGCGCCGGGTCGAGCACCTCGAGCATCGCGCTCGAGGGATCGCCCCGCCAGTCGGCGCCCATCTTGTCGATCTCGTCGATCATGAAGACCGGGTTCCGCGAGCCCGCGTCCCGGAGGGCCCGCACGATCGTCCCCGGCATGGCGCCGATGTAGGTGCGCCGGTGCCCGCGGATCTCCGCCTCGTCGCGGACACCGCCGACCGAGATGCGCACGAACCGGCGACCGAGCGTCCGGGCGATGGACTGGCCGAGCGACGTCTTGCCCACGCCCGGCGGGCCGACGAAGCAGAGGATCGGCCCCGAGAGGTCCTGCTTCAGCTTCGAGACGGCGAGGTGCTCGATGATCCGGTCCTTGATCTTCTCGAGGTCGTAGTGGTCCTCGTCGAGGACGCGCCGTGCCCGGCGAAGGTCGAGGTCGTCCTCGGTCGACTCGTGCCAGGGGAGCGAGAGGATCCACTCGAGGTACGTCCGGATCACCCCGTACTCGGCGGCCGCGGGCGGCAGCTTCGCGAGCCGGTCGAGCTCCCGGCGGGCCTGCCTGTCGACCTCGTCCGGGAGGCGGGCCTCCTCGATCTGTGCGCGGAGCTCGGCCATCTCCGCCTGTTGCTCGTCCCCCTCTCCAAGCTCGTCCTGGATCGCCTTGAGCTGCTGGCG
>DATAAQ010000022.1:0-7662 GCA_036260055.1 Gaiellaceae bacterium
GTAGAGGATGTCGCCGAGCTCGTGCAGGAAGAGATCCCTCGGAGTCGTGATCATTGCCATGCCGTCCCCTTTCTCGTTGCGTTCTCGCCGACACCTACCCACGGCGCCCGCCCCCTAACGTGGGACCTCTCGTCCGTCGGCGTAGCCTCGCCGCCCGGTCCTCGCCCTCGCCGCCGGCACGGGGAGCTGACCGGGACGGCCCAGGAGGATCCCCGCGTGGACGCGTCGGTGGGCGCCCGTACGGAGGTGAGCTGCCCGAGCGCCGCTAGTCCGGGCTTCGGCGGCGCCTCACGGCCAGCCCCCACGCGCGACCGGTGGCGAAGAGCTCGTCCGGGTCGACGTCGTCGAGCCAGCCGAGGAAGTGCCGCTCGGGATTCTCGTCCGTCGAGCCGTAGACCGCCGGACGCTCCGGCGGCTCCGGCGCCGCGCCCGGGTCGTCGCCGCGCTCGAGCGCCTCGAAGCGCTCCTCGGCGGCCGGCCCTTCGGCGTACCCCTTCCCCATGCCCGGATCCTACGCCCGCGGGCTGCGCTGAGCCCACTCGTTGAGCGGGTACCAGTAGGTCTCCTGCAGCGCCGCCGCGACGCGGGCGTCCGTGTGCCCGGGGTTGAACACGTTGTGCTCGAGGTCGGCGCAGATCGCGACCGCCTCGAGCGGCACGTCGGGGAGGTTGATGAGCACCTCGGCCGGCAGGCGTGCCTCGCCGAGGGTGAAGTGCTTGAAGTGGAGATCGGGGACGATCTCCAGGAGCAACGGCCAGTCGGGGCAGCTTCGCGAGCTCATCTCGCTCCGATTCGAGCCGGCGTCGCCGAGGCCTGCCTCACGAGCTCCGCGAGCGCCCGGACGAACGCGGGGTCGTCGTTCGGCAAGGCGATACGCTCGAGCTCGAGCCCGAGCTCGGCGGCCTTCTCGCGGGCCTCGACGTCGATGTCCCACAGGATCTCGAGGTGGTCGGCGACGAATCCGACCGGCGCGACGAGAGCCTTCTCGACGCCCTTTGCGTGCAGCATCTCGAGCTCGGCGAGGAGATCCGGCCCGAGCCACGGCTCGCCCGTGGAGCTCTCGCTCTGGAACGCGAACGACCAGCGCTCGAGGCCGGCGCGCTCGGCCACGAGGCGGGACGTCTCGAGCAGCTGGTCGCGGTAGGGATCGCCTTCGGCGAGGATCCGCTCCGGGAGGCTGTGGGCGGTGAAGACCACGTGGGCGTCGCTTCCGCGGACCCGGTCGGCGAGCAGCGCGAGAAACGGCTCGTGGCCGTGCCAGCTCTCGACGAAGGCCAGCTCGACGCCGTCCGGGAGCGCCTCCTCCAGCCGCTCGCGGTAGCCGCCGATCGAGATCCGCGAGTAGTGCGGAGCGAGGACGATGCCGACGATGCGCTCGGCCCCGTCGGCGCCCGCCCGCCGGACGGCCTCGGCGATCCGCGGGCGCCAGTGCTTCATGCCGACGTAGACCGGCATGGAGACCTCGCGGGCGAGCGCTGCGGCCTGGGCCTCCGTGATCTCGTTCAAGGGGGAGCGCCCTCCTATGCGTCGGTAGCGCTCCGCGAGCTCGGCGACCGCCTCCGGGCGCACGGGGCGCCCACCTCGGATGTCGGCGAGGTACGCGGGCACGTCCTCGGCCCGCTCGGGGCTTCCGTACGCCATCAGGACGACCGCCGTTCTCACGGCCGTGTCGCCTCCGTTCCACTCTCGACGCATTCCGCGCTCCCTGGGTGCGACGTGTCGCGGTACGCTCGAAGCGGAGGGAGGCCCGCGGCGGCCCCAGGCGGAGCGGCTGCGATCCGTCGCCCGCTCACGCCCACACCTCGACGCTCGTCCGCTCGTGCACGAGCTCCGTGAGGCGGCGGAGGTCGGCGGGGTCGGTGGCCGGTAGGACGCCGTGTCCGAGGTTGAAGATGTGGCCGCGGCGGCCGGCGACGGCGCTCAGGATCCGGCTCGTCGCCGCCTCGACCCGCTCCCAGGGTCCAAGGAGCAGCGTCGGATCGAGGTTGCCCTGCACCCCGCGGCCCGTGCCGACGAGCGCCCAACCGCGCTCGATCGGGATCCGCCAGTCGAGCCCGATCACGTCCCCGCCCGCGGCCGCGAGGTCCTCGAGCAGGTGCGCCGTCCCGGTCCCGAAGTGAATAGTCGGCACGTCGAGGCCGCCGAGGATTCGCTCGGAGTACGGCGCCACGAACTCCCTGTAGTCCTCGACGGAGAGCGCGCCCACCCAGGAGTCGAACAGCTGGACGACGTCCGCTCCCGCCCGGACCTTCGCCTGCAAGTAGGCGGCGAACGTGTCGGCGAGCTTCTCCATGAGGCGGTGCCAGACGTCCCCGGCGCCGTACATGCAGGCCTTCGTCCGCACGAAGTCGCGCGTGGGCTTCCCCTCGATGAGGTAGCCCGCCACGGTGAAGGGACCGCCCGCGAACCCGATCACGGCCCGCTCGGGGGGAAGCTCGTCGCGGACGAGCCGGACCGCCTCGAGGATGAACGGGACGGAGTCCTCGGGATCCGGGACCGTCAGCCGCTCGACGTCCGAAGCTGTTTCGATCGGCCGTTCAACGACCGGGCCGACGTTCTCGACGAGCTCGACGTCGACGCCCATCCCGACGACGGGCAGCATGATGTCCGCGAACATGACTGCGGCGTCGACACCGTGCGCCCGCACCGGCTGCAGCGTCACCTCGGCGCAGAGCTCGGGACGGCGGCAGACCTCGAAGAGCGTGTGCTCCTTGCGGATCTCCCGGTACTCGGGCAGCGAGCGGCCCGCCTGGCGCATGAACCAGACCGGCGTCCGCTCGACGGCCTCGCGCCGGCAGGCACGGGTGAGGAGAGGCTCGGCCACGGCCCTACCTTAGCCAGCGCCGGAAGCGCTACCCGCCGACGATGTAGGCGAGGTGCGCGCCCTGGAGCTCGCGCGCCCGCAGCCCGTCGAGCGGCGCGACGCGCCTGATGCCGAGGTCGCGGGCGAGCCGCTTGGCCTCGCGGTCGAAACGGGGCCGGTACATGACGAGCGAGCTCCGGAAGTCGGCGCGGGGCGCGTTTCCGGTGGCCGCGATCCGGTAGCGCTTCGCCCGGACGCGGTCGGCCGTCGCGGCCGCCGCGCCGGCCACGCCGTTGCCGTTCAGGACGATGACGGAAACCTCGTCTCGCTCGAGCACCGGCCGCGCCGGCTTGCCGCCCGTGGGCTTGGCGCTCGCCTCCGCCCGCTCGACGGCCGCCTTCGCGACCGCCGCGGGGTCCGTCGCCCGCTCCACCTGGCCGCTGAAGAACTTGCCGAACAGAACGAGGCCGACGACGACGAGCACGCAGAGCTCCACGGCCGCGACGCTCACCGCGATGACCGCGGCGTTTCGCCAGGGCTGGGGAGCCGGAAGCGAGGTCGGGTGATTCACGGGCGCCTCTACTTCGCGCCCGCGACCCGCTCTCCTTCCGCGGCCACGTGCTCCCACGTGCGGGCGAGGCCGGCGTCCAGATCGGTGCTCGCACGGAAGCCCAGCTCCCGCGCGGCGAGCGCGGGATCGAGGACGCTTCGCATGAGCTCCCCCACGCGCGGCGGATCGAAGACCGGCTCGACGTCGAGCCCCGTGACGCGTCGGCAGGCGTCGAGGAGGCCCAGCACGGACGTCGCCACCCCGGTGCCGACGTTGAAGACGCCGGCCGGCCGCTCGAGCGCGGCCAGCGTCGCCCGCGCCACGTCGGAGACGAAGACGTAGTCGCGCTCCTGGCGGCCGTCGCCGTAGACGTGCGGTGCCTCGCCCGCGGCCAGCCGTCCGAGGAAGATGGCGACCACGCCTGCCTCGCCGTGCGGGTCCTGCCGCGGCCCGTAGACGTTCCCGTACCGCAGCGTGCTGTGCTCCGTCCCGTACAGGCGGTTGTACGTCGCCACGTACTCCTCGCCGGCGAGCTTGGCGGCGCCGTAGGGTGCGAGCGGCTGCCGGGCGGCGGTCTCGGCGGCGGGCTCGTCGCACTCGCCGTAGATGGCCCCGCCGGTGGAGGCGAAGATCACTCGCGCCCCTCCCGCCCGGGCCGCCTCGAGCACGCGAATCGTGCCGAGCACGTTGACGTCGCCGTCGAAGTCGGGCCGCTCGACGGAGACGCGCACGTCGGTCTGGGCGGCCAGGTGGAAGCAGGCCTCCGGCTTCCGCTCCGCGAAGAGCGCTCCCACCGAGTCGCCGTCGCGGATGTCGCCGACGACGAGCTCGGCGCCGGCGTCGACGTTCTCGCGCCGTCCCGAGGAGAGGTCGTCGAGAACCACGACTTCGTCGCCTCGCGCGAGGAGAGCGTCGACGACGTGCGAGCCGATGAAGCCCGCGCCCCCGGTCACGATCGCCCGCATGGGGCACTATCCTAGGCACGCGCCGATGTTCGTCACCTTCGAAGGCGTGGACGGCTCCGGCAAGACCACGCAGGCGCGCCTCCTCGCCGACCAGCTCCGCTCCGAGGGCCGCGAGGTCGAGCACCTCCGCGAGCCGGGCGGAACCGCGCTCGGAGAGCGCGTCCGAGACCTCCTCCTCGGCGGGGCGGCGATGGCGCCGTGGGCGGAGGCCGCGCTCTTCGCGGCCGCCCGGGCGCAGCTCGTCGACGAGGTCATCCGCCCGGCGCTCGCCCGTGGCGCCGACATCGTGTGCGACCGCTACCTCGACTCCTCCCTCGCCTACCAGGGCCTCGCCCGCGGGCTCGGCGTCGAGCGCGTGCTGCAGCTGAACCTGCTCGCGACGGGCGGCCTTCTGCCCGACCGGACGTTCCTGATCCTCGTCCCGCTCGAGGAGGCGCTCGCCCGCCGCGACGACGAGCCGGACCGGATCGAGCGCGAGGGCCGCGACTTCCTCGAGCAGGTCGACCGGGCCTACCGCGAGCTCGCGCGCGTCTTCCCCCAGCGGGTTCTCGTCGTGGACGGGACGCTGAACCCCGAAGATATGGCACGACTGATCCGTGGACAGCTTCGAGACGTTCCCTGAGCAGGACGAGGCGAAGCGGCGGCTGCGCGCCGCGCTCGCCGAGGGCCCGGCGCACGCCTACGTCTTCCACTGGCCCCGGGGTGTCGGCAAGCGGCGGGCTGCGCTCGCCTTCGCGGGCGAGCTGCTCGGCGACGTGGAGCGCGCGGCGCGCCGCGTTCATCCCGACCTCTACGTGCTCGAGCCGCTCGGGGACCAGATCCGCATCGACCCGATCCGCGACCTCCGCCGCGACCTGCACATGCGGCCGTTCGAGGCCGACCGCCGGGTGTATCTCGTCTTCGGCGCCCACCTCATGAACGAGGACGCCGCGGACGCGCTCCTCAAGGATCTCGAGGAGCCGCCCCCGTACGCCGTCGTAGTCCTCGTCGCGGACGACCTCGGGCCGCTGCCCCCGACGATCCGCTCGCGCTGCCAGCACGTCCCCTTCCGGCGCCTTTCGCAGCGCGCGATCAAAGCGCACCTCGCGCGGCGCGGTGTCGACGGGGAGCGGCTCGACGCGCTCGCCCGCGTCGCCGCCGGACGCCTCGATCGGGCCGAGCGCCTGCTCGACGCCGACGCCGAGAAGCGGCGCGGCCGCCTCATCGAGCTCGCCCGCTCGGTCTACCTCGCCCCCGAGTTCGACCCGGCTCAGGCGACGCGCGGCGTCACGGAGCTCGTCCAGGAGCGAGCGGCAAGGGCCCGCGCGGCCGCGGAGGAACATCCGAGCCCCGAGGAGACGCCGCGCGAGCTCGAGCAGCGCGTCCGCCGGGCGGGGCGCGGCGCCGAGCGCGAGGAGATCCTCGAAGCCCTCGAGCTGCTCTCGGGCTGGTACCGGGACCTCGTCGTCGTCGCCGCCGGAGCGGAGAGGGCCGTCCTCAACTCCGACCGCCTCGCGGAGCTCGCCGCCGACGGCATCCCGGCCCGCTCGCTCGCGGCCGAGCGCGCGGCCGAGACCGTGCGCGAGGTCTGGCGCTCGTTCGAGTTCAACGTGCAGCCGGGACTCGCGCTCGAAGCACTCTTCGTGCGCCTCCGCCGCGACCTGGGAGGCACACTGTCGGCATGAGCACCGTCGTCGGAGTCGTCTTCTCGCCGGGAGGCAAGGTCTACTCCTTCGATCCGGGCGGGCTCGAGCTCGGCTGGAACGAGCGTGTCATCTGCCAGACGATGCGGGGGCAGGAGCTCGGCCGCGTCGTGAAGCCGAACCACGAGCCGGAGGGCCCGCCGGAGACGCCGCTCAAGAAGGTCGTCCGGCGCGCCACGGAGCTCGACCGGGAGACGCACGAGGCCAACCGGCTCGAGGCCAGGCGCGCGATGGGCGTCTTCCGCGAGGTCGTCCGCGAGCACGGGATCGTGCTGAAGCCGGTTTCCGCCGAGCTCGTGTTCGACGGCTCCCGCGTCGTGTTCGCCTACGAGGCCGAGCAGCGGCCCGACGTCGGCCGGCTCCAGGGCGAGCTTCGCCGGCGGCTGCACCGGCGCATCGAGCTCCGTGCGGTCGGCCCCCGGGAGTCGGCGCGTCTCTGCGGGGACCACGGGCTCTGTGGGACGACGCACTGCTGCCGCCGCTTCCCGTCGCACGAGAAGCCGATCACCCTGCGAATGGCCAAGGATCAGGACCTCTCCATGAGCTCGGGCCGGATCACCGGGCTCTGCGGGCGGCTCCGCTGCTGCCTCGCGTTCGAGCACCCGCTCTACCGCAGCTTCCGCGACCGCGCCCCGCGCGTGGGCCGGCGGGTGGAGACTTCGCGCGGGGCCGGGGTCGTAACGGGCTACAAGGTGCTCGACGACCTCTGCACCGTCGACCTCGAGGGCGGCGAGGCCGCCGATCTCCCGGTCGACGACTGCCGCGAGGTCGCCTAGCCGCCTCGGGCGGCAAGATCCGCCTTTTCGGGCCTTGAGTCGGGGCGCGAGTGCACCGACAATCGACCTATGGCCATCGCGCACGAGGCCTCGAGCGCCGTCCGCCTGGAGCCGGCGGCGAGCGAGGCGGCCGAACGTCTCTTCCAACAGCACGCCGGCTGGATCTACGGCTACTGCCTCCGGCAGCTGCGGTCACCCGAGGAGGCGGAGGACGCGCTCCAGGCCACCTACCTGAACGCCTGCCGCAGCCTCAAGGACGGCTTCGAGCCGCGGGCGGCCTCGGCCTGGCTCCTCAAGGTCGCACAGAACGTCTGCATCTCGCGGCTCCGCGCGTCCGGCCGGCGGGCGCGTCTCGAGCGATCTCAGCCGAACGAGGTCCTGGCCGAGACGCTCCCCGCCGCGGAGCGTGCGACCGACGAGCTCATCGGCCTGCCCGAAGCGCTCGCCACCCTCCCTGCGGCGCAGCGTCGCGCCATCCTCCTTCGCGAATGGCAAGGCCTCTCGTACCGGGAGGTCGGGGAGGAGCTCGGCCTGACCCCGGCCGCGGTCGAGACACTCATCTTCCGCGCACGGCGTTCCCTCGTCGCCGCGCTCGAGCGCCCCGACGCCCGCCGTCCGCGCGCGCTTCACGGCTGGAACCTCGCCGGCGCCGGCGCCGCGCTCAAGTCGCTGCTCGCGGGCGGGGCGGGGGCGAAGGTGGCCGCGGTCGTCGCAGCCGCCGCGACCGCGACGGTCGTCGCGGCGGATCCCGTCGGCTGGCACGGCAGCAGTTCCGCCGGCGCCGTCGTCGAGAAGGCGGCGCCGCCCGCGCCGCCCCTTCCCGAGCGGCCCGCCCGTCCGGAGCTCGCGCTCGAGGGGCGCGAGCATCGCATCGCCGCCATTGCGC
>DATAAQ010000023.1:0-11041 GCA_036260055.1 Gaiellaceae bacterium
AGCTCCGGGCTGACCGGCTCGGCGGCGCGGCCGACGTCCGGGTCCTCGCCGAGACGAACCTCGACGAGGTCTGCGCGACGCTCGAGGGCGAGCGGCCCGCCGCGTGCGTGATCGACTCGGTGCAGACGCCCTACGCGCCGGAGCTCGGCTCCGCGCCCGGCTCGGTGGCGCAGGTGCGGGAAGCAGCCGGCCGGCTCCTGCGCGTGGCCAAGGAGCACGGCATCGCGACCTTCCTCGTCGGGCATGTCACGAAGGAGGGCGCCGTCGCCGGGCCCCGCGTCCTCGAGCACCTGGTCGACTGCGTCCTCACCTTCGAGGGGGATCGCTACCGCTCCCACCGCGTCCTTCGAGCAGTGAAGAACCGATTCGGCTCGACGAACGAGCTGGGCGTGTTCGAGATGACGACGGCGGGCCTCGCGGCGGTCGAGGATCCTTCGGAGATCTTCGGCCGCGCCGAGGAGCAGCCCGGCTCGGCGGTCGTCTGCACGCTCGAGGGGACGCGCCCGCTCCTGCTGGAGGTGCAGGCGCTCGTCTCCCCGACCGACCTCGCCATGCCGCGCCGCGTCGGGACCGGAGTCGACCCCAAGCGGCTCTCCATGATCGTGGCGGTGCTCGGACGCCATGCCGGCGTCGCCCTCGGCCAGGCGGACGTCTTCGTCAACGTCGCCGGCGGCGTCCGAATCGACGAACCCGGCGCCGATCTGGGCGTCGCGCTCGCGATCGCCTCCGCCGCCCGCGGAGCGCAGGTCCGGCCGGGAGTCGCCTGCTTCGGCGAGGTCGGCCTGACCGGCCGCCTGCGGCCCGTCGGCCAGGCGGAGCGGCGTCTGGCGGAGTGCGCCAAGCTCGGCTTCGCGCGCGCTCTCGTCCCGGAGGGCACCGAGCCCCGTGGCAGAATTGCCCTGGACGCGGCGGCAACGCTGCGGCAGGCGATCGGAGCGGGGCTCGATGCGGGCGGATCCTCGGCAGGATAAGACCCTCCTCGCGGCGCTCAGGCAGGTGGCGCCGGGCACGCCCCTGCGCGCGGGCATCGACGACGTCATCCGGGCGCAGCTCGGGGCGCTGATCGTCATCGGCGACCCGAACGACCTCGCGTTCCTCTTCTCCGGGGGAATGCGCCTCGACCTGCCCTTCCGGGCCCAGCTGCTCTACGAGCTGGCCAAGATGGACGGCGCCATCATCCTGAGCGCCGACTCGCAGAAGATCGTCTACGCGAACGTCCAGCTGATGCCGGACCCGTCCATCCCCTCGAGCGAGACGGGCACCCGCCACCGGACGGCCGAGCGGGTCGCCAAGCAGACGGACGCCCTCGTCATCTCCATCTCCCAGCAGCGCGAGACCGTGACGGTCTTCGTCGGCGACCTCCGCTACCAGCTCGCCGAGATCTCGGACATGCTCGCGCGGACGAACCAGGCGCTCGGCACGCTCGAGACCTACCGGGCGCGCCTCGACCAGGGGCTGACGCGCCTGACGGCGCTCGAGTTCCAGAGCGCGGTGATGCTCGACGACGTGCTCGTCGTGCTCCAGCGGGCGGAGATGACGACCCGCATGGCGGAGGAGATCGAGCGCAACTGCGTCGAGCTGGGGGAGGAGGGCCGCCTCATCCGCATGCAGCTCGACGAGCTGATGGAGGACGTGCCGCGGGAGAAGGCCGCCGTCGTCTACGACTACGAGCACACGGGGGAGCCGGCGAACGCGGCCGCCGTCCTCGAGCGGCTCTCGAGGCTCCAGTACGGGCGGCTGCTCGAGTTCGAGGAGCTGGCGGAGATCCTCGGCTATCCGCGGGAGACGAACCCTCTCGATCACACGGTGCAGCCGCGCGGCTACCGGGTCCTCTCGCGCATCCCCCGCCTTCCGGACTCCGTCATCCGCCACGTCGTCCGCGACTTCGAGAGCCTCGACGCCGTGGTGCGCGCGAGCCACCGCGATCTCGAGGCCGTCGACGGCGTCGGCTCGGTCCGCGCGCGCGAGATCCGGGAGGGGCTGCGCCGCCTCCAGGAGCACAATCTCGTCGACAGGTACCTCCAGCTCTGAGCCCTCCGACGCGTCTCGCAGAGGTGCTTTCAGCCTGGAAACAGGCCGAAAAATGGCTTTTTTCCTGCGTTTTTGCTAGGATGGTGGGATTCCGCAGGCGTCTTGGGCGGCATTTTTTACGCCCTGGTTCAGAGGAGGAGAGGCTTGTACAAGGTCGGCGATAAGGTCGTCTATCCCCACCATGGCGCTGGCACGGTGGTGAAGAAGGAATCACGGACGATCCTCGGAGAGCAGCGCGAGTACCTGACGATCAAGATCCTGCACAACGACATGACCGTGAACGTCCCGACGGAGAACGCCGACCGCGTCGGGCTCCGGAAGGTCATCGACGAGGACATGGTGGAGCGCGTGCTCACCGTCCTCCACGGAAGCGGCACGAAGATGCCGAAGAACTGGAACCGCCGCTTCAAGTACAACCGCGACAAGATGAAGACCGGCGACATCTTCGAGCTCGCCGAGGTGGTGCGGAACCTCTCGCTCCGGGACCAGGAGAAGGGCCTCTCGACGGGCGAGAAGCAGATGTTCGTGAAGGCGAAGAAGATCCTCGCGAGCGAGCTCATGTACGCCAAGGGGATGGACGAGGACGAAGCCGCGGTCTGGCTCGACGACGTCCTCGAGTCCGTCGGCGTCGCCGAGGTCGCCGGCTAGCCCGGAACCAGCGCCCGGGGCGGCGAAGCATCGGCATCCTATCCGGGTGCCGTCCCGGCTTCTCTTCCTGCTCGTCTCGCTGACGGCCGCCCTTGCCTCCTGCGGGGGCGACGAGCGCGCCGACGACGGCCCGCCCGTCCTCGACCGCTCCTCCTTCGCCGAAGTCGTCCGGAGCGAGCTCCGCTCGGCAGACGTGGAGGTCGGCGAGGGAAGCGGCTTCGAGGTGCACGCGGAGAAGGGGCTCGACTGGGTGGACGTCGCGCTCGAGCAGGCGTTCGCCGCCTACCGCCGCGCGCCGGAGCGGCGCGAGACGGTCGTCGCGGCCGTCGTCGACGAGACGCTGCGCCGCCTGGACGAGGGCGTGGGGGAGCTCTCCTTCGCCGCCGCGAGGAGCTCGCTCATGCCTCTCCTGAAACCGCGCTTCACCCTGAGGACGCTGGAGGAGGAGCCGGCGCAGACGACGTTCCCCGCGGATCTCGCCGTCGTCTATGCGGTCGCGCGCGAGAACGAGTTCCTCGTCGTCACGCCCACGGACGTCCGGCGCTGGGGGACGTCGCTCGCGCGGGTGCACGAGGCCGCGGTCGCGAACCTCCTCCGGCAGACGGAGACGGAGGAGAAGCTCCTCTGCGAGCCGCTCGCGGGAAACGAGCTCTGCGGCTGGGCGTCCGGCGACGGCTACGACGCCACCCGGATGGTCGTCCCCGCGCTGCGGCGACAGATCGAGGAGGTCTACGACGGTCCGGCCGTCTACGCCGTGCCGATGGAAAGCGTCTTCGTGGCACTCTCGTTCGAGATCGCGACACGCCGGAACACGGAGGAGGCGCTGCGGGCGAAGGTCGAGCGCGACTTCAGCATGGCGGACGACCCGGTCAGCCCCGAGCTCTTCGTCGAGCGCCGCGGGAAGCTCGTAGTCTTCTAGCGTGACCGGCGTCTGGGCCGTGCTCGTGGCGGCGGGCCGCGGCGAGCGGCTCGGGGGCGACCGCCCGAAGGCGTTCGCGCGCCTTCGAGGCCGGCCGCTCCTCGCCGAGAGCGTCGAGCGGCTCGAGCGCTCCGAGTGGGTGGAGGCGATCGTCGTCGTCGCCTCGGCCGGCTGGGAGGAGCCGGCCATCCTCCTCACGGAGGAGCTCGGCGCCGGCAAGGTCCACGCCGTGGTGACGGGTGGCGAGACACGAGCCGGATCCGTGCGGGCGGGCCTCGCCGAGCTGCCGAACGCGGCCACCGTCGTCCTCGTCCACGACGCCGCGCGGCCGCTGCTCGCGCCGGAGGTGATCGAGCGGGTCGTCACCGCCCTCGGCGACGGGTGGGACGGCGCGGTGCCGGCGCTGCCTCTCGCGGACACGGTGAAGCGCGTGGAGGGCGAGCGAGTGGTGGAGACCCCGGAGCGGTCGAACCTCTACGCCGTCCAGACGCCGCAGGCGTTCGTCGCCGAGACGCTGCGCGCGGCGCTGTCGCGCGAGGCGACCCCGCTCTCTGACTGCGCCGGCTTCGTCGAGGCCGCGGGCGGACGCGTCCGCGTCGTCGCCGGCGACCCCCGCCTGCTGAAGGTGACGACGCAGGCCGATCTCGAGCTCGTCGAGAGCCTCCTCGCGGAACGGAGGCCCGCGTGAGCGAGGTCCGGGTAGGCATCGGGCTCGACGCGCACGCGTTCAGCGAGGACGCGCCGCTCGTCCTCGGGGGCGTCGACTTCCCGGGCGAGCCGGGGCTGGCGGGGCACTCGGACGGCGACGTCGTCGCCCACGCGCTCATCGATGCCCTGCTCGGAGCGGCGGGGCTCGGGGACATCGGCGAGCTCTTTCCCACGGGCGACCCGCAGTGGCGCGACGCGTCCTCCATCCGCCTCCTCCAGCGGGCGTACGAGGTCGTCAGGGGCGCGGGCTACGAGCTGGTCAACGCGGACTGCGTGCTCGTGGGGGAGGAGCCTCGGATCGCGCCCGTGCGCGACGCCATGCGCGCGCGGCTGGCCGGCGCGCTCGGCGTGGCGCCCGACCAGGTCGCCGTCCGGGCCACGACGACGGACGGGCTCGGGTTCACGGGGCGAGGCGAGGGGCTGGGCGCTCAGGCCGTGGCGCTGCTCCGCCGGCGCTGACGTCACGCGGTCGAGGGACGAGCGTCCGCTCGGCGACGCACCGCTCGTGGGCGGCGGCCGGTACGGGATCCTCCTCGCCGGGCCAGAAGACGAAGAGATCGACGCCGGCTTCGTCGGCTCTGCGCCCGCTTATGCAGCAGCGACCTTGCCGGCGGCCCTCGAAGCGGTAGACGACCCCAGCCGTGGCAGCTCACCTGTGTGGCCGCACGGTCTGGCAGCCTAGCGCGCCGGGCTCCGAATCCGCGATGGCCGCACCTGCTCAACCGCGCCCGTCTCCGGAAGGCCGACGAGGTCGTCCTCGAGCCGGACGAGCCCGTCGCGGGCGAGCGCACGGACGGCCTCGGGATCGAGCTCGTCCGCGGGGCGAGGACGCTCCGCGACCGCGCGGAGGACGCGCCCCCGCCGCTGGCGGAACGAGCCCTCGAACCGACCCTGACGGCGCACCGGCTCGTAGCGTCGGCCGCGGGAGCGGCAGCCCGTGGCGAGCGGACAGATCCCGCAGCGTGGCACGCGGGCGAGGCAGACGGCGGCGCCGAGATCCATGAGCGCCTGCCCGGAGGCGGCGCCGAACGCGTGTCCCGTCCGCTCCTGGACGCGGCGGACGTTCGTGTCGACGGGCAGCACCGGCCGGCCGAGCGCGAAGGCGGCGATCGCGTCGGCGGTGTAGCGGCCGACGCCGGGAAGCTCCGTGAGGTCGTCGGGCCAGCCTCCCGCGGCGACATGCTGCGCCGCGCGCTGGACGTTGACGGCCCGACGGTTGTAGCCCAGCCCCTGCCAGGCGCGGATGACGTCGGCGAGGGGCGCCGCGGCGAGCGACTCGGCGGTCGGCCACCGCTCGAGCCAGGCGAGGTAGTGCGGCACGACGCGCTCGACCTGCGTCTGCTGGAGCATGACCTCGCTGACGAGGATCGCGTACGGGTCGCGCGTCCGCCGCCAGGGCAGGTCACGGCCGTGCTCGCTGAACCAGGCGAGGAGCGCTCCGTCCACCGGCGGAAGGCTAGCCGCCCGGGCCGTCAGTACGATCGTCGCCGTGGACCACGGAGAACTACCGGGTGGCGCACGCGGCTAGAGCGGAAGCCGTGCCCGTCGTTCGCGTCCGCTTTGCTCCCAGCCCGACCGGGTCGCTCCATCTCGGGAGCGCGCTGACCGCGGCCGCGAACCGCCGCTTTGCGGACGAGCGCGGCGGCGTCCTCGTCCTGCGAATCGACGACACGGACGTCGAGGACCCGGCCGGAGCGGAGGCCGCAATCGTCGAGGACCTCGACTGGCTCGGCATCCGCTTCGACGAAGGGCCTCTGCGCCAGAGCGAGCGGAGCGAGCGACACCGCGAGGCCGCCCGCGCGGTCGGCACGGAGGACGCCGCGGGTGCGGTCCGCTTCGGACGCTTCACGCTCGTGCGCCCCGACGGACGCCCGACGTACCACCTGGCCAGCGTCGTCGACGACCTCGATCTCGGGATCACGCACGTGATCCGGGGGAAGGATCATCTCGCCAACCGCCCGTTGCACGAGGCGCTCGCGCGCGCGCTCGGCGCCGAGCCGCCGGAGTTCGTCCACCACGGCCTTCTCGTCGGCGAGGACGGCCGCAAGCTGTCGAAGCGCCACGGTGCCGCGTCGCTCGCGGAGCTTCGCGAGCAGGGACTTCCGGCCGAGGCGGTGCGGGCGTACCTCGACGAGCTCGGGCTCCCGCGCGGCGAAGTCCGCTACGACGGGGCGCGTCTTCGGCGGCTGGCGGTGGACGCGATCGCCGCGCTGCCGGACGCGGAGCTCGCGCGCCGCCTGGACGTCCCGCCACGCCTCGTCGCGGCGGCCCGTGGGGCGCGCGACCTCGCCGAGGCGCGGAGGACGGCGGAGGCAGTGCTCGCCGCCCCTTCGCCGCGGCCGACTGCCGCGCCCGAGACGCTGGAGCGCTTCCGCGAGCTCCGCGCCGGCGGCGAGGAAGAGCTGGACGAGCGTTCCGCGCGGGCGATCGTCCGCGAGCTCAAGGCCGTCGGGGGGGATCTGCGCGCGTTGCGGCTCGCACTCACGGGACGCGAGCGGGGGCCCGAGCTGTGGACCGTCCTCGTCGCGCTCGACCGCGAAGACGCACTTCGCCGGGCCGAAGCGGCTCTCGGGTTGGGCCGGGCGGAACGCGGGTAACGGCCAGACGTGCCCACGGCACCGTGGACATACGAGATCCCACCCGCCGCCAGCGACGCCGTCGGGCTCGAGGACTACACCGTCGAGAGCGCCCGGGGCGAGTACGTGGGGAAGGTGAAGGCCGTGCTCCGCCACGGCTCGGAGACGTACGTGGCCGTCGAGGGCGGGACGCCGCCGCTCACGCACGCCCTCCATGCGGTGCGGTGGGAGAACGTCCGCGAGGTCGATCACGGCGCGGTCACGGTCCGCCTCGACCTGACCGAGGAGGAGCTCGCCGCCGAGCTGGAGCTCGCGAGCAGCAATGCGGTCGAGGGCGGCAGCGCGGAAGCCGTGCGCGTCACGGAGCTGCCGCCCGAGCTCAGCGCGCCGTCGGCGCCCGAAGCGCCCGGCCCCGTCGATCGGCCCACGTACGCCTGGCTCCTCGTCGCGGCCTTGACCGGCGTCTTCTCCGCGCTCGTGCTCGCGCTCTTCGCCACGACGAGGGAATTCACCTGGGAGTTCGGGCTCTTCGTCGTCCCGCTCGCACTGCTCGCTGCGGCCGGGGTGCTCGCCTACCGCTTCTTCCGCCGCCCGTCCGGGCCGGCGTAGGGCGTCTCGACGAGCATCGAGAGGAAGACCGCGACGGTCCCCGCCGCCGGCGCTCCGTCCCGGCGGCGAATGGCGACGATCTGTCTTCGCACCGGCTCGGCGTCCGCGATCTCGACCTGACGAAGCGCTCCCGCCGCCAGCTCGGCGGCGACCGCGGTCTGGGGCAGCAGCGAGACGCCGAACCCCTCCTGCACCATCTTCTTGGCCGCGTCGATGTTGTCGAGCTCCATGACCCCGACCGGGACGACGCCGGCGCCGCGGAAGAGGGCGTTCGTGAGCTCGGTATAGCTCGACGTCCGATCGAAGAGGATCAGCTGCTCGCCCGCGAGCTCGGCCAGCTCGATGCGGCGGCGGCCGGCCAGCCGGTGCTCGGAGTCGACGACGAGCACCAGCTCGTCCTCGTAGAGCGGCGTGCTCTCGATCTCGGGGTGCCGGAGGGCGCGCACGAGGCCGAGCTCGACCTGCTCGCGGAGAACGAGCTCGAGGATCTCCTCCGAGTGGCCGGTGCGGACGCTGACCTCGACGCGGGGATGGCCGTCGGCGAAGCGCTTGAGGAGCGCGGGGAGCACGTACGTGCTCACGGCCGGCGCCGCGCCGAGGACCAGCCTGCCCGCGCCGCCGCGCTCCACCGCGTTCACGAGCCGCCGCCCGTCGGCCAGCGTCTCGAGGGCGCGGACGGCATACGGGAGGAAGGCCTCGCCCGCCTCGGTTCGGCGCATCCCGCGCGGCGTGCGGACGAAGAGCGGCGCGCCGAGGTCCTCCTCCAGGCGCTGGAGGCGCGCGGTCAGCGCGGGCTGCGTGACGAAGAGCGCGTCCGCGGCGCGGCTGACGCTGCCCCGGCGGGCGACCTCCACGAACGCCTCGAGCTGCGAGAGGAGCAGACGATCAATTCTATCTATAAAGATGATCGAAACAAACGATTGCGTATATAGCCCCGTGGCGTTTTACGATCGGCGAACCGGCTACCTAGACCTCGTGCGGACGGCAACGATCGACATCCCCCAGAAGCCCCCGGAGACGGACATCATCCGGCGGGACGACGTCCCCGCCGCCGTGTTGTGCACGGCGGAGGTCGCGGAGTGCACGTGCCCCGAGGCGTGCGAGCGCGACCACGACAGGGACTAGCGGGTGACTGTCGCGGTCGCGGGGGTTGAGCTCCGCGCGCCCGTCGCCGGGCGCGCCGAGGAGATCCTGACGCGCGAGGCGCTGAGCTTCGTCGCCGACCTGCAGCGCAGGTTCGAGCCGACGCGTACGGAGCTCCTGCGCCGACGCGTGGAGCGGCAGGAGCGCCTCGACGCCGGCGAGCTGCCGGGCTTTCTCGCGGAGACGCGGCAGTTGCGCGAGTCGGACTGGGAGGTCGCGCCGGCGCCGGAGGACCTCCGCGACAGGCGCGTCGAGATCACGGGCCCCGTCGAGCGCAAGATGATGATCAACGCGCTCAACTCCGGGGCCCGCTGCTTCATGGCGGACTTCGAGGACGCGAACTCGCCGACGTGGGAGAACTGCGTCCAGGGCCACGTGAACCTCGTCGACGCCATCGAGCGCTCCATCGAGCTCGAGACGCCGGACA
Organism: Gaiellaceae bacterium; assembly: GCA_036260055.1. Taxonomy (GTDB): domain Bacteria; phylum Actinomycetota; class Thermoleophilia; order Gaiellales; family Gaiellaceae; genus DASQWP01. Next base: position 9,062 of record DATAAQ010000023.1, read on the forward strand.
AGACGTACCGGCTCGCCGACGAGGTGGCCACGCTCATCGTGCGCCCGCGGGGCTGGCACCTCCCCGAGCGCCACGTCTTCGTCGACGACCGGCCGGTCTCGGCGTCGCTCTTCGACTTCGGCCTCTACGTCTTCCACAACGCCGGGCGCCTGCTGGCCCGGGGGACGGGCCCGTACTTCTACCTGCCGAAGCTCGAGAGCCACCTGGAGGCGCGCCTGTGGAACGACGTCTTCGACTTCGCCGAGGACGAGCTGGCTCTGGCGCGCGGCTCCATCAAGGCGACCGTCCTCATCGAGACGATCCTCGCCGCGTTCGAGATGGACGAGATCCTCTACGAGCTGCGCGAGCACTCCCCCGCGCTGAACGCCGGTCGCTGGGACTACATCTTCAGCGTCATCAAGAAGTTCCACGACCGGCCCGAGTTCGTCCTTCCGGATCGCGCGCAGGTGACGATGACCGTCCCGTTCATGCAGGCCTACACCGAGCTCCTCGTGCAGACGTGCCATCGGCGCGGCGCCCACGCGATGGGGGGCATGGCCGCCTTCGTCCCCAGCCGCCGCGACCCGGAGGTGAACGAGACCGCCCTCGCGAAGGTGCGCGAGGACAAGGTGCGGGAGGCGAACGCCGGCTTCGACGGCACCTGGGTGGCGCACCCGGATCTCGTGCCGGTCGCGACGGAGGAGTTCGACCGGGTGCTCGGCGAGCGTCCGAACCAGGTGGAGCGGCTGCGGGACGACGTGGTCGTGGAGGCCGGCGACCTCCTCGACGTCCGCGTGCCGGGCGGCGAGGTGACCGACGAGGGTGTCCGGAACAACGTCAGCGTGGGCCTTCGGTACCTCGAGTCCTGGCTGCGCGGGGTCGGCGCGGTCGCGATCTACAACCTCATGGAGGACGCGGCGACGGCGGAGATCGCGCGCTCGCAGCTGTGGCAGTGGGTGCACCACGGCCGTGTGGAGGCCGACGAGATCCGACGCCTCGCCGACGAGGAGCTCGCCGACGCCGACGACGCGCGCTGGGACGACGCCCGCGAGATCTTCGAGTCGGTCGCGCTCGCAGAGCGGTTCGTCGAGTTCCTGACGCTGCCGGCGTACGAGAAGATCGACTGAGAGGAAGGAGCGGGATGGAGCGCTGGGAGGGCATCGAACGCCCGTACACGGAGGAGGACGTCCGCCGCCTGCGCGGCTCGGTGCTCGTCGAGCACACGCTCGCGCGGCTCGGCGCTGAGCGCCTCTGGCAGCTCCTCCGGGACGAGCCCTACGTGGCCGCCCTCGGCGCGATGACGGGCGGGCAGGCCGTTCAGATGGTCAAGGCGGGCCTCAAGGCCATCTATCTCTCCGGCTGGCAGGTCGCCGCGGACGCGAACCTCGCCGAGCAGGTGTATCCGGACCAGAGCCTGTACCCGGTGTCGAGCGGCCCGGCCGTGGTGCGACGCATCAACAACGCGCTCCGGCGTGCGGATCAGATCGAGTGGGCCGAGGGGAACGGCGGCCGTCACTGGCTCGCGCCGATCGTCGCGGACGCCGAGGCCGGCTTCGGCGGGGCGCTGAACGCGTTCGAGCTCATGAAGGCGTACGTCGAGGCGGGCGCGGCGGGCGTCCACTTCGAGGACCAGCTCGCCTCCGAGAAGAAGTGCGGTCATCTGGGCGGCAAGGTGCTCGTCCCGACGAGCCAGTTCGTGCGGACCCTCGCGGCCGCCCGTCTGGCCGCCGACGTCTGCGACGTCCCCACGCTGCTCGTCGCACGAACCGACGCGCTGAGCGCCACGCTCCTCACGAGCGACGTCGACGAGCGTGATGCGGCCTTCGTCAGCGGCGAGCGGACGCCCGAGGGCTTCTTCCGAGTCGAGGGCGGGCTCGAGGCCGCTGTCGCGCGCGGTCTCGCCTACGCCCCCTACGCCGACCTGATCTGGTGCGAGACGTCCACCCCCGATCTCCGCGAGGCGCGGGAGTTCGCTCAGGCGATCCACGAGCGGTTCCCGGG
>DATAAQ010000024.1:0-6136 GCA_036260055.1 Gaiellaceae bacterium
GGCGGACGTCGAGGCGCTCGTCGAGCTCGGCGTGCGCGCGTCCGTGATCGAGTCCCCGATCTCCGACCTGAAGCTCGACGCGCTCGGGGTCAGCCGCGAGGCGATGCTCGAGCGGATCCGCGCGGCCGTCTCGTTCGCCGCCGAGCACGACGTCACGGTCGCGTACTTCGGAGTCGACTCGACCCGGGCGGCCCCGGAGTTCTACGAGCAGGCATACGCTGCGGCGGTCGAGGCGGGCGCGACGGAGGTCGTCGTCGTCGACACGCTCGGTATCGCGGGCCCCGAGGCGGTGGCGGACCTGGTCGGGAAGACGGTGGAGCTCGTCGGGCCGGACGTCCCGGTGCACTTCCACGGCCACAACGACTTCGGCCTCGCGACGGCCGCCGCCGTGGCTGCGGTGAAGGCGGGCGCGCGCTGGATCCAGGGGACGATCAACGGGATGGGGGAGCGGGCGGGCAACGCGAACCTGCTCGAGGTCGCCCTCGCGCTCGACGCGCTCTACGGCGTGGAGACCGGATTGCGGCTCGAGCGGGCGCGGGACGTCGCCGCCCGTGTCCGCGAGCTCTCCGGCTATCAGCTCGAGCCCTGGAAGCCGGTCGTCGGAGAGACGCTCTTCCGGAGGGAGAGCGGGGCGGTGGCGAGCCAGTTCCACGATCCTCCGTCGATCGAGCCCTACTCGGCCGAGGTCGTCGCGGCCGAGCGGGCCGTCGTCCTCGGGAAGAAGAGCGGCGTCGACTCCATCCGCATCAAGGCCGCCGAGCTCGGCCTCGAGCTCGACCGCGACGCGGAGCAGGAGATCCTCGCGGCGGTGAAGCGCCGCGGCATGGAGAGGCGCGGGCTCGTGTCCGACGAGGAGTTCCGCGAGCTCGCCGAGGAGATCGGAGGTAGGCATGCCCCGTGAAGACGTCAACCCGCCGGCGCTCCATCCCGCGCCAGGCTTCAGCCACGTCAGCGTCGCCGGCGGCGCCAAGCTCGTCTACTTCGCCGGCCAGGTCGCCCTCGACCGCGACTTCGGGATCGTCGGCGGTGACGACCTCGGCGAGCAGACGAAGGCGGCGATGCGGAATCTGGAGACGGCGATGCGCGAGGTCGGGGCGGGCTGGGACGACGTGGTCCGCCGCACGATCTACACGCTCCAGCCGACCGAGTACGAGGCCATCACGGCCGCGATCGACGCGGTCACGGGCGGCGCCCCCCATCCCGCCCAGACGATCGTCGGCGTCACCGGGCTCGCGGTTCCCGGCCTGCTGATCGAGATCGAGTGCACGGCCTCGGTGGCGTGAGCGTCGGCGGATCCCGCTTCGACGTCGTCTTCGTCGGCAGCGGGATCAACTCGCTCGTCGGCGGCGCGCTGCTCGCCAAGGCCGGGCGGCGCGTGCTCGTGCTCGAGCGGAACGACTACCTCGGGGGGGCGATCAGGACGGCCGAGATCACCGAGCCGGGGTTCGTCCACGAGGTCTTCGCCGCCTGGCACCCGCTCTTCGTCGGCTCCCCGGCGTACGCAGAGCTCGAGGAGGACCTGAGGGAGCGCGGCCTCGAGTACCTGACGCCGGAGACGCCGACCGCCTCGCTCTTCCCGGACGGCTCGAGCGCGTTCCTCGGCACGTCGCACGAGGCGAACGTCGAGGAGTTCGAGCGGCACGCGGCAGGTGACGGGCGGGCGTGGGCGCGGGAGGTCGCCGAGTTCATGCCGAACGCCGACCTCGCCTTCGGCGTCCTCGGCACGGAGCTCTGGTCGCGCGCCGGCCTCGCCCTCGCGCTCCGCGCCTACAGGCGCCTCGGCCGCCGCCGCCTCCTCGAGCTCACCGGGACGATGCTGTCCTCGTGCCGGGACTGGACGACGGCGACGTTCGAGTCCGAACGCCTCCGCGGCCTCCTCGCGCCGTGGGTCCTGCACACGGGGCTCGGGCCCGACGCCGCCGCGTCCGGCTTCATGACGCAGGTGATCGCGGTCTCCATCGAGCTCGGAGGCATGCCGGTGCCGCGGGGCGGCGGCGGCGTCCTCGTCGACGCCCTCGCCGGGATCATCCGGGATGCCGGAGGCGCCTGCGAGACGGGCAGCGACGTGGAGCAGATCCTCGTCGCGGACGGCCGGACGACGGGCGTCCGGCTCGCGGACGGGGAGACCGTCACGGCCGCGGAGGCCGTCGCCGCCGACGTGACGCCGACCCAGCTCTACGAGCGCCTCCTGACGGAGACCTCCGTCTCCACGGCGACCGTCGCCGCCGCCAGGCGCTTCCGCTACGGACGGGGCGAGATGCAGATCCACATGGCGCTCTCCGAGCCGCCTCGCTGGGAGGGCGACGACCGGCTCGCCGGCACCGCGATCATCCACCTGACGCCCGGGCTCGACGGCGTCTCGCGGGCCGTCAACGAATCTGAGCGCGGGCTCCTCCCGGCCGAGGCGACGATCGTCTGCGGGCAGCCGACCGCGATCGACCCGTCGCGCGCGCCTGCGGGAGCCTCCGTCCTCTGGATCCAGCTCCAAGAGCTTCCCGCGGTGGTGCGCGGCGACGCCGCCGGCGAGCTCGACCCGGGCGACGGGGCCTGGACGGAGGAGCTGCGCGAGCGCTACGCCGACCGCATCCAGGCACGGCTCGCGCGCCACGTTCCCAACCTCGAGTCCGCACTGGTCAAGCGCGTCGCGCTCTCGCCGGCCGACATGGAGGCGGCGAACGTCAACTGGGTCGGCGGCGATATCTACGCGGGGGCCTGCACGCTCGACCAGAGCCTCGTCTGGCGCCCGCGTCCCGGCCTCCCCGGGCACCGGACCGAGATCCCGGGCCTCTTCCACATCGGCGCCAGCACGCACCCCGGCCCCGGCCTCGGAGCGGGCTCCGGCACGCTCGTCGCCCGCGAGCTCCTCCGGCCCGCGCTCGCGGAGCGCGCCTTGGGTCGCCTGCACGACCTCCGCCGCCGAGCCCTCTGACGCTTGCCCGCATCTCCGCCCGAGCAAAGGCCCCGCTTCTCGATCTCCCAGATCTCCACGCTCGGCGCTCCATTCGCGGAGGACGTCGAGACGTACCGCGCGGCCGGCGTCGAGGGGCTCGGGATCTGGGAGCTGAAGCTTCCCGAGGGCGGTGACGCCGCGGCGCTCGAGCGGCTGGCCGAGAGCGGGCTCGCGTCCACGAACGCCGTGCCGCTCGTGCCGTCGGTCCTCCCGCTTCCGCTCATGGAGGGTCCCGCCGATCCGCAGGAGCGGATCGAGCGCCTCTGCGCGAGCCTGCACCGGCTCGCGCCGTTCAGGCCGGACGCGGTCGTCTGCCTCACCGGCCCGGCGGGCGACCTCGGGGCCGAGCGGGCGCGCAGCGTCCTCGTCGATGGGCTCCGGACGCTCGCAGGCGAGGCGCGGGCGACCGGCCTGCGGATCGGCCTCGAGCCGTATAGCCGCCACGGAGGCGAGCAGTGGACGATCGCGAACACGCTCGCCGAGGCGGCCGAGCTGATCGACGAGGCCGGCGTCACGGACGCCGTCGGCCTTCTCTTCGACGTCTGGCACCTGTGGGACGACCCGGCGCTCGAGCGGGACCTCCGCGAGCTCGCCGGCAGCATCGTCGGAGTCCACGTCTCGGACGTCCGCGAGCCGACGCGGAGCTTCGCCGACCGCCTGCTACCGGGCGACGGCGTCGCCGACGTGCCGCGGATCCTCGGCCTGCTCGACCGCGCCGGCTGGGACGGCTTCTACGACCTCGAGATCTTCTCCGACAACGGCGTCTTCGGGCACGACCTCCCCGACTCGCTCTGGAACCTGGCACCGGGCGAGCTCGCGCGCCGGGGGAGGGAGGCCTTCCTCGCCTGCTGGGAGGCCCGGACGTGATCGAGCGCGTCTGCGTCGTCGGAGCCGGCGTCATCGGCAGCCTCTACGCCGCCCATCTCGCGCGTGTCGCCGACGTCTGGGTCCTGACGCGGCGCGACGAGCACGCCCGCGCCCTCGCCGAGCACGGCCTCCGCGTCTCCGGCAGGCACGACCTCACGGCGACGCTCGGCGCGACGGCCGACCCGGCGGAGCTTCCGGAGTTCGACCTCGGCATCGTCGCCACGAAGGCGACGGATCTCGCCGCCGCGGCGGCGCGCCTCGAAGGCTGCGCGCCCGGGGGAACGATGATGACGGTGCAGAACGGCCTCGGCGCGGAGGAGATCGTGCGCCGCCACGGGCACTGGCCGCTCCTCTCGGCCGTCACGTTCATGAGCGGGACGCGCCACTCGGACACGCACGTCGAGTACATCCTCGACACGGAGACGTGGCTCGGCCCGTACAGCGCGACCAGCCTCGACGACGCGGAGGAGGTCGCGGGGCTGCTCCGGCGGGCGGGCCTCGAGGCCCGCGCGTTCGCCGACCTCCGTCCCGCGCAGTGGGCGAAGCTCGTCTTCAACGCGACGGTCAACGCAGTCGCCGCGCTGACGGGCCTCCCGCACGACCACCACTTCGCCGAGCGGGAGCACCCGACCGACCTCGGCCACCTCGTCTACGAGCTGGTGGAGGAGGGGAAGCGGATCGCCGCCGCGGCCGGAATCCCGCTGCACGAGGACCCCTGGGAGATGAACGTCCTCGCCACGAGGCGCGGGAGCGCCCACTTCCCGTCGATGCTCGAGGACGTCGAGGCGGGGCGCCCGACCGAGATCGACCTGATCACCGGCTCGCTCGTCCGGGAAGCGGAGCGGCTCGGCGTCCCGGCCCCGCTCCACACCGCGCTCTACCGGCTCGTGAAGGCGCGGGAGGATTCGGGGGGCAATCCCGCCGCCCGACTCGGCCCGTATTCCCGTCGGAGTTGATCGGCGGCCACCCGGAGGAGTTAACTACAGGCCCCCGAGAACGGTTCTGGCGGCGACTTTCCGAGAGGAGACCCGATGACTGGACGGAGAAGCTGGGCGGCGCTGGCCGTGCTCGCGCTGCTCGTACCGCTCCTGGCGACGGCCTGCGGCGGCGACGACGAGGGCGAGGAGGAGGGCGCGCCCGCCGCCGAGACCGCGGCCGAGGAAGGCGGCGGCCCCATCGTGATCGGCGCCGCCGTCGACCTCACGAATCAGATGGCGCCGTTCGACGGGCCCGCCATCGGAGCCGCCCGGATCCAGGTCGACAAGGTCAACGCGGAGGGCGGCGTCGACGGGCGCGATCTGCGCCTCGAGGTCGTGGACACGCAGCTCGACCCCGAGCAGACGAAGGCTGCGGCGATCGACCTGATCGAGGAGCAGGACGCCGACGTCCTCCTCGTCACCTGCGACGTCGACTACGCGACGCCCGCCGTGCAGGAGGCGATCAACCGCGGCGTGCTCGCGGTCTCGATGTGCATCGGCACGGATCAGATGAGCCCGAAGCGCTTCGGCGAGAAGGGGAAGCTCGCCTTCTCGCTCGGGAACGCCGCGCAGGACGAGGGCGCCGCGATGGCGGAGTTCGCGATCGACCAGGGCTGGACGCGCGCCGCGATCGCGCGAGACAACGTGATCGTGTACTTCCAGAACGTCGTCGACGCCTTCAAGGCGCGCTTCGAGGAGCGCGGCGGCGAGGTCGTCCTCGAGGAGTCCTGGACGAACGGCGACGGGACCGTCGGGAACGTCGCGGGCTCGCTCGCCGACGCGGACGTCGACGTAATCGCCACGTCGACGGCGTTCGCCGACCTCCCCGCGCTCGTCGACGGGATCCGCAGCCTCGGCAGCGAGACGCCGATAATCTGCTCGTGGGCCTGCGACGGCACGTACTGGAACCCGCCGGGCCTCTCCAACTTCTACCTGGTGACGTACGCGTCCGTCGCGGGCGACGACCCGAGCCAGGAGGTCAGGGACCTGATCCAGGAGATGTCGGCGGCCGACCAGGCGCCGGGCACGGGCGGCTTCCTGGGCGGCGCGGCGACGATCGACGCCCTCGTCAGCGCGATCGAGGAGACGGGAAGCACCGAGGGCGAGGCGCTCGCGGACACGCTCGAGGGCTTCGACGGCGTCCCGACGATCTCGGGCGAGATCAGCTTCTCGCCCGAGCTCCACTCGGTCTCGGGTCGGGAGTACCGCGTCATGGAGATCCAGGACGGCGAGCTCCGCTTCGTCGAGCTGCGCGCCGCCTCCTCTCCTGCGGACATCGGGTAACCGGCACGGACGGATGACCGCGGCCCGGTCGTCCTCCGAGAAGCGGCGGCCCGGAGCC
>DATAAQ010000025.1:0-4222 GCA_036260055.1 Gaiellaceae bacterium
GCGGATGGGCGCCGAGGCGGTCGACGAGGACGGCCAGCTCCTCGATCGAGCGCCCGACCGTCCCGCCCGCGCCGGCCGAGTTCTCAAGGAGGAGCCAGGAGACGTCCGAGCAGCGCTCGAGCGCCTCCTCGAGCGCGGGAACCGCGTGCCCGAGCCCGGCCTCGAGCCCCGCGCCCAGGTGCGAGCCGACGTGGAGGACGACGCCGTCGGCCGCGAGCGAGCAGGCGACGTCGACCGTGTCGAGCAGCGAGGCACGCGACTTCTCGTGGACCGTTCGGTCCGGGGTGGCCAGGTTGATCAGGTAGAGCGCGTGGCAGAACGCGGCGCGGATCCCGACCTCCTCCCGCCGCTCGCGAAACCGCTCGAAGTTCGCGGGGTCGTGGTTCGTCGGCCGCCACGTCCGCGGGCTCTGCGTGAAGACCTGGACGGCGTCGACTCCGAGCGCCTCGGCCCGGTCGATCGCGGTGTGGATCCCTCCCGACGTCGAGACGTGGGCGCCGGCCAGCACGCGACTACGATAGCCGCGTGGCCGTGAGAGTCCGCTTCGCGCCGAGCCCGACGGGGCTGCTCCACATCGGCGGCGTCCGGACGGCGCTCTTCAACTGGCTCTTCGCCCGCCACGAGGGGGGCGAGTTCCTCCTCCGGATCGAGAACACGGACGCGAGTCGCGAGGTGGAGGAGTCCGTGGAGCAGATCCAGCGCTCGCTCCGCTGGCTCGGGCTCGACTGGGACGGCGACGTCACCTTCCAGCTCGACCGGCTCGAGCGCCACCGGGAGGCGGCCGACCGGCTCGTGGCCGAGGGCTCCGCCTACGAGGACGAGGGGGCGATCCGCCTGCGTGTGCCGGACGAGGGGACGACCGGCTGGGACGACGTCGTCAAGGGCCGCGTCGAGGTGGCGAACGAGAGCGTGGAGGACTTCGTCCTCCTTCGCAGCGACCGGACGCCGACGTACAACTTCGCCGCGCCCGTGGACGACGCCGACGCCGTGATCACGCACGTCGTCCGGGGCGAGGACCACGTCTCCAACACGCCCAAGCAGATCCTCCTTCTGCGGGCGCTCGGCGCCGACGTGCCCGCGTATGCGCACGTCCCGAACGTCTTCGGGACGGACGGGCGCAAGCTCTCGAAGCGCCACGGCGCGGTGTCCGTGGAGGAGTTCCGCCGCGACGGCTACGTCGCGCCGGCGCTCATGAACTACCTCGCCCTCCTCGGCTGGAGCTACGACGACAGGACGACGGTCATGACCCGTGACGAGCTCGTCGACCGCTTCACGCTCGAGCGCGTCGGGTCGAGCCCGGCCACCTTCGACTACGAGAAGCTCTCGTGGATGAACGGCGTCTACCTCCGCGCGCTCGGCGGCGACGAGTACGCCGACGCGCTCGTCGCCTACCTCCGCGAGACGGGCTTCCCGGGAGACGAGGCGACGATCCGCGCTGCCGCCCCGCTCGTCCAGGAGAAGATCGAGACGCTCGGGCGCTTCCCCGAGTTCGCCGGCTTCCTCTTCCACGACGTCGAGCCCGACCCCGCGCTCCTCGACGGGTCCGCCCCCGTTCTCCGCGAGGCGCGCGCGGCGCTCGCGGCGACGGACCCCTTCTCGCACGAGCGGATCGAGGGCGAGCTTCGCGCCCTCTGCGACCGCCTGGGGCTGAAGCCGCGCAACGCGTTCCAGCCCATCCGCGTCGCGGTGACGGGGTCGAGGGTCTCGCCGGGCCTCTTCGAGAGCCTCGAGCTCCTCGGGCGCGAGGAGTCGCTCGCGCGCCTCGACGCGGCGATCAGGATCTCCGCGCGAGATGCCGGGTGAGGGCCGCCTGAAACGCCTCCCAGGCGCGCCGGCGGAACTCCTCGGTGGGGCGGGGTAGGCGGCGGCGGAGCGCCGCACGCAGCGACCCGCTCGCGTCTCGCTTCGCCGACTTCCCGCCCACGTCTACGGGGGGAACGGCCGCGCTGGAAGGGCGGTTACGGGCGAAGGAGGAGGAAGCCGCCGGCGAAGAGCCCGAGGCCTGCCGCCCATACCGGCCACGCGGCGAGGACCGCTCCCGCCGTGAAGAGGAAGGCCCCTCCGACGACGAGGATCGTCGCGACGACGGCGGCCGCGGTCGCCCGGCCGTGCGAGCGTCGGGCTCGCGCCGTGGGCGGACGCGTCTGCTCCTGCACCGTCGTTCGCTCGAGCGCGCGCAGGCGCGCGAGGCGGACTCGGAAGAGGATCCCCCGCCACTCCGGGAGAAGCGGCTCCACGAGGTCGGCGTCGGCCGCCTCGAGCGCGAGCGCCACCTCCGCCGTCGCGTCGCGTGCCTCCCCGAGCGCAGCCACGAGCTCCCCGTGGAGCTCCTCGGCGCCGGCGGGCGGATCGATGCCGACGGCGAGCTCGGCGCCGGCGTGGAGCGTGTACTGGAGCGAGGGCAGCTCGTCGACGAAGTCCTCCGCGACGAGCTCCGGCGGCGCCTCGGCGATGCGTTCGAGGCGGACGAGCGCCGAGCCGACGCGCTCCCAGAGGTCGCCGACCGCCTGAGCGTACGTTTGCGGCTCTCCCCTCCGAACCGTCCGCTCCATCCGGCCGCCATCATACGCGGTTACACTCCTCGTCCGATGGTGAGCCAGGGCCAGCGGGTCGTGGTCGTGGCCGACGACGACGAGGCGATGCGTCTTCTCTGCCGGGTGAACCTCGAGCTCGAGGGCTTCCGGGTCGTCGAGGCCGCGGGCGAAGCGGAGGTCGAGGAGCTCGTCGAGAGGGAGCACGTGGTCCTCGTCCTGCTCGACGTGCACCTCGGCAGGGAGAACGGGCTGGAGATCGCGCGCCGGATGCGCGAGCGTCATCCGGAGGTGCCGGTGGCCTTCCTGACCGGCAGCGTTCACATCGGCGAGCAGACGGCCGCGGTGTCCGACGGCGCGATCCGCAAGCCCTTCGCCCTCGAGGAGCTCATCGAGACCGTGCACCGGCTGGCTCGCCGCTAGCCGGCTCGGCGTCCTCCCGCAGCTCCTCCTCGACGCCCTCGACGTGCCGGCGCCAGCGGAGCGTGCGGAGCATGAGCAGGATCGCACCGAAGCCGAGTGCGACGTTGACGATCGTGACGACCAGTTGCTGGCCGAAGCTGAACGCCAGGACCGTGCTCCGCGCAGCGGCGCCGCCGAGCGCGAAGACGAGCACCGCCTGCTGCGTCCCCGCTCCGCCCGGCGTGAACGGGAGCACCGTCGAGAGGCCCTGGACGACGAGCACCGCGAGCGTCGTCTCGACCGTGGCGTCGACGTGGAAGGCGCGCAGGAAGAAGTAGGTCGAGAGAATCCGTGCGACCCAGGAGAGCGCCTGCCAGGAGACGACGTCGCGCACGAAGGCCCTCCGATCCTCGAGGACCGCGAAGCCGCGCGAGACCTTCTCCTTGAAGGCGACGACGCGCCGGGAGGTCCATGCGGCGAGCAGGAGCAGCGCCGCGACGAGCACGCTCCCGAGGAAGGCGGCCAGGCGCGGGTGCTCGACGACGAACGACCAGTCGAAGGCGTCGACCGCGGGAAGCTCGGGAAGGCCCGGCAGGAGCCCCAGCTTCAGCGCCCAGAGGAAGAGCGCCGTCGCGACGACGAAGTCGAAGAGCGTCTCGACGAGCAGGGAGGAGGCGAGCGTCGGGTACGACGACTCCTTCACCGCCCGGTGCTTGGCGAGGTAGAGCTTGACGACGTCCCCTCCGCGCGCCGGCACGACCGCGTTGACGCCCACTCCGGCGACGTAGGCGCCGAAGGTCTGCCGGTACGGCACCTTCGCGCCGGGATACGCCGCGCGGAGGATGTTCTGCCAGCCGCGCACGCGCAGGGCGAGGCGGAGGACGTGGAAGGCGACGGCGAGCCCGAGCGCGCCCCAGCCGACCGCCGCGAGCGCCTTGAAGAACGCCTCGGAGGCGTCGAGAAAGGCGCGAACGTCGTCCACGGTCTGACGATACCGCCGTCACCCGGGGCGCACCCGGACCGGCCCGGGCGCCGCGCCCGCGCGGGTGCTCAGGCGGCGGCGCCGCCGGCCGAGCGGTCGCGCTCCTCGAGGCCGGCGGAGAGCCGCTGGTAGAAGAAGCCGCCCAGGAGGAGGAGGGCGCCGACGGCGAGGAACGAGAGCGCGCGCGCGAGCGAGCTGAGGTAGGCGAGGTCGTAGAGGAAGAGCTTGGCGAGGCTGACGCCGAAGAGGCCGAAGCCCGCGAGCCGGAGAGGGAGCGAGCGGCGCGTGAGCCCGACGTAGAGGAGGC
>DATAAQ010000026.1:0-7631 GCA_036260055.1 Gaiellaceae bacterium
CCCGCCAGCTCGACCACGCGCTCGGCCGCCGAGAGCATCGTCTCCTCGACGTGCACGTTCGCCGGTGCCGCGTCCGCGAGCAGCCGCCGGCCCTCGTCGGCGTTCGTCCCGTCGAGCCGCACGACGATCGGCTCCTCGATCGTCATCCGCCGGAGCGCCTCCAGGATTCCGCGCGCGACCTCGTCGCAGCGCGTGATCCCGCCGAAGATGTTGAAGAGGATGGCCTTCACTCCCGGGTCCGACGTGATCACCTCGAGCGCGTCGACCACGCCCTGGGCGTCGCCGCCCCCGCCGAGGTCGCAGAAGTTCGCCGGCGAGCCGCCGACCTGGTCGATCACGTCCAGCGTCGACATGACGAGCCCCGCGCCGTTCCCGAGGATGCCGACGTCGCCGTCGAGCTTCACGTAGGTGACGTCCTTCTCCCGGGCGAGCCGCTCCTGCGGATCGGCCGCCTCCACGTCGCGCATCTCGGCCACGTCCGGATGGCGGAAGAGCGCGTTGTCGTCGACCGTGAGCTTCGAGTCGAGCGCCTTCACCTCCCCGGCCGGCGTCACGATCAGCGGGTTGATCTCGCAGAGCATGGCGTCGACGCCGGTGAACGCGTCGTACAGCCTCCCCATGAGCGCCAGGACCTGCTTCTGCTCGTCCGGCTCCACGACGCCGGCCCGGAAGCAGAGCCACCTCCCCTGGTAGGGCTGATAGCGGACGAGCGGATCGACGTGCAGGCGGGCGATAGCGCCCGGGTCGCGCTCCGCGACCTCCTCGATGTCGACGCCGCCCTGGGTCGTGAACATGAAGAGCGGCTTCTTCTCGCTCCGGTCGAACGTGAGCGAGAGGTAGTACTCCTTCGCGATCTCGGAGGCCTTCTCGACCCAGAGCTTCCGGACTCGGTGCCCGCGGATCTCGAGGCCGAGGATCTCGCCGGCCCGGGCCTCCGCCTCCGCGGGCGTGTCGGCGAGCTTGATCCCGCCGGCCTTCCCGCGCCCGCCGGTGAGAACCTGGGCCTTGACGACGACCTGCCCGCCGAGCTCCTCCGCCGCCGCCCGCGCCTCCTCGGGCGACGCCGCGAGCTTGCCCTCCGAGACCGGGATTCCGAAGCGGGCGAAGAGCTGCTTCCCCTGGTATTCGTAGAGATCCACGGGCGGCGCGAGTCTAGCGGAGACCGTCCATATCCCTCACACGAGCGATGAGCCGAAGCGCCGATCGGGCGATGTGGGACGTGGAGGCGTGGCCAGGAAGCTCTTCAAGGCACTCGTCGTGCTCGTGGTCGTCGTCGCCGCGCTGGGGGGCGCGGCCGCCGTCGGCAGCACGCTCTTCCAGAGTCCGCCCCGCGACGCCGCCGAGTTCGCCGAGTGGATCGAAGCGGGCAGCCGGCACATCGATCCCAACCGGAAGCCGCCGAAAGCGAAGAAGAAGCGCTCCCCCCGTGCGCAGCCGCGGAAGCCCGCAGGGCCCACGGCCGCCGAGCGGCGGTACGGCCGCATGCTCGCGGCGTGGTGCATCGAGCAGGAGCGCGACGTCGCCGCGCTCGGCTACCCCTACGACGGCGAAGCATGGCTCGCGCGCTGGGTCGCCCTCAGCCGGAGCTGGCGCGCGCGCGTGGCCGCCCTCGCCGCCCCGCCCCGCTTCCGCGACGAGCGGGCCCGCTACCTGAGGAGCTGGGAGCGTCTCGAGGGGCTCGGCGTGCGGCTCGTGCGCACGAGCGCGAGAAGCGACACCGTCGCGTACCTCGAGGCGTACGACCGCTGGGTGCACACGGCGGCCGCGAACAGCGACGCGGCGATCGCCATGGGCGCGGACCGGTGCGCCGGCGCCATCTTCCAGGGCATCACGACGAGCTAGCCGCTCGACGGTCTCCGGGGCAGCGGCCGTCGCGTTCGCAGCGCCCGCCCTCCGGGCATACTGGCCGACGCAGTAGGTTTCCGCCGACACCCGAGCGAGGAGGAGCCCATGTCGACGCTGCGCGACGACGACATCCGCACGACGACGCAGGACGCGAAGAGCTACCAGCCGGCCGACACCGACCAGGACGACCAGGACGCGGACGACACCGACACCTCCGACACGGACACGGACGAGACCGACCCGAGCTAGCTCGGCGCTCGCGCGCACGCTCGCGCCGGTCGGCGCCGAGCAGTTCTTCGCCGAGCACTGGGAGCGGCAGCCGCTCGTCGTCCCGCGCGGGGAGGCCGGGCGTTTCGACGACCTCCTCTCGGAGGCGGACGTCGAGCGCCTCCTCTGCACGAGCGGTCTCCGCTACCCCGAGTTCCGCCTCGTCAAGGAGGGGGCGCAGATCGACCCCGCCGCGTACACGCGGGACGTCCCCTGGCGGCCCCCGATCACCGGCGTGGCCGACGTCGCCCGCGTGCTCGAGCAATGGGAGGCCGGGGCGACGATCGTCCTCCAGGCGCTCCACCTCGGCTGGCGGCCCGTCGCCGCCTTCTGCCGCGATCTCGAGCGCTCGCTCGGCCACCCCGTGCAGACGAACGCCTACTACACCCCGCGGGGCTCGCAGGGGTTCGCCGTCCACCACGACACCCACGACGTCTTCGTGCTCCAGGTGGCGGGCGAGAAGCGCTGGCTCGTCTACGAGCCGCTCCTCGAGCTCCCGCTGAAGCGGCAGCGCTACTCGCCGGCGCTGGGGGAGAAGGGGGCGCCGACGCACGAGCTCACGCTGGCGGCCGGGGACACCCTCTACCTCCCGCGCGGCTGGCTGCACGAGGCGGAGACATCGGGCGCCGACTCGCTCCACCTCACGGTCGGCGTGAGCACGCACACCTGGATGGATGCCTTCACGGCCGCCCTCGAGGACTGCGCCGACGAACCGGAGTTTCGGCGGGGCGTCGCGGCGGACGGACGCGGCGGCGAGGACCTCCTCGAGCGCCTGCGCCGACGACTGGAGCCGGACGCGGTCGCCGCGCGCATGCGGCGCCGCTTCGTCCGCACGCGCCGGCCGCTTCCCGAGGAGGAGCTGACCCAGCGACGGGAGCTCGCCACGCTCGGGCCGGCGACGCCGGTCGAGCGGCGGCCGACCGTCATCGCCGACGTCGAGGCGGATGCGGGCGGCGTCACGCTCGTCTTCGAGGGGAAGGAGGTCCGCTTCCCCGCCCTCGTCCGCGACGACGTCGAGTTCTGCGCGGAAGCGCCCGGGTCGTTCACGCCGGGCGACCTTCCGGGCGAGCTCGACGACGAAGGGCGGCTGGTGCTCGTCCGCCGGCTCGTGCGCGAGGGGTTCCTGCGCCTTACGGACGCGTCACGCGATGGCTCGTCGCCGCGTAGCGACGCGCGTGCTGAGGCGTGACGGCGCCGCACGTCAGGTAGACGGCCTCCTCGCCGCGCACCTCGTCCACCTCGACCTCGTGCACCGCTCCGGTCGCGTCCCGGAAGCGGGTGAGCCAGCCTCCCTCCCGCTCCTCGGCGGCGAGGAGCGCGAGGTCGTCGACGCCGACGAACCCGGCCTCCACGCGCACGGCGTGCTCGGCCGCCTGGACGGCGAAGGAGTAGGCCGACCGGCCGCGGTAGCGCTCGAGGAGGACGTTGCCCGCGGCGTGCTCGTGCAGGAGGGGCCGGACGTCCTCGCGCCCGACGCGCCCGAAGTAGAGCCCGGCGGGAAAGACGACGACGTTGCCCGCGAAGCGGTCACCGCCGACGTGGGTCGACTGCCACACCCACTCGCTCTCCGTCTCCCGCCGGAGCGCGTCGTAGAGCGGCCGACCGTACTTCGCGCAGCAGCGGTCGCGCTTGCCATGCGTGCAGACGACGAAGAGCGGATGCTCGAGCGGGACCCCCGGGGTCTCCGCCCCCGAGAGCGCCGCCGCCAGGTCGAGCCCCACGAGGTCGTCGTGGCGGTCGAACTCGAGCTGGAAGAAGCGCTCCCGGCCGGGGGCGGACGTGCCGAAGAACAGCTGCCGTCGCCCGTACGAGCGGCGCTCGGGCTTCTTGAGGAAGAGGAGCCGGGCGTCGCCGAGCGCGCGGAGCTGCCCGCGGAGGTGTGTCTTCACCTCGGAGGAGAGGAGGCTGCCGCCGAGGACATCGCGGTCCCAGAGACCCCGGTACTCGACGAGGATCCAGTGGTCGATCCGGCTCGCCGTGGCGGCGAGGGGCTCCGCGCTCGCGCTCGAGACGGAGGCGCAGAGAGCGCGCCTCGCCACCTCGGGCATGTCCTGGACGCCGACCGCCACCCCCGTAGGGTACCCGATTTGTAAGGTGCGCCTTACACGTCGCCGGGGGCGTGGTCACCCGGCGCCGCCTCGCCCTCCTGCGCGACGACGCAGATGACCTGGCCCGTCGTCACGGGGGCGCCCGCGGCGACCGTGAGGCCGGTCACGAGCCCGCGTCGGTGCGCCGTGATCTCGTTCTCCATCTTCATCGCCTCGACGACGCAGATCACCTGCCCCTCGCGGACCTCGTCGCCGTCGGCGACCTCGACGGCGAGGACGGTTCCCTGCATGGGGCTGACGACCGCCTCCTTCGCCGCCGCGTGGCCGCCCCCGCCGCCGGCGCGCTCGCGCCGCCGCCGGGCGAGCTCCGCGTGCGGAGGCTCGGGCCGGAGGAGCTTGACGTCGTAGCGGCGGCTGTCGAGCTCCACCCTCACCGAGCGCTCCGTCAGCCGGGTGGCCGACCCGGGGGCGGCGCGGCCCGGCGCGGCGAGCGCCCGCGCGCGCTCGGCGAGCTCGGCGCTCTCCACGACCCCATGGCACGTGGAGCCCGCGACGAAGCAGGGATGCTCGAGCAGGGCCCGGTGGAAGCCCACGAGCGTCGTCACGCCTTCGATGACGTACTCCTCGAGCGCACGCAGCATCCGCCGCCGTGCCCGCTCCCTGTCGGTGTCCCAGGCGCAGACCTTCGCGATCAGCGGGTCGTAGAGCCCGACGACCTCGGCGCCCTCCGTCACCCCGGAGTCGACCCGGATGCCCGGCCCGGCGGGCTCGAGGTAGCGCGTGATCGCACCGGGCGCGGGAAGGAAGCCCGCGGAGACGTCCTCGGCGTTGATGCGGCACTCGATCGCGTGGCCGGAGAGGCGGACGTCCTCCTGCCCGAACCCGAGGGGCTGGCCGGCCGCGACGAGCACCTGCTCGCGTACGAGGTCGATTCCCGTCACGAGCTCCGTCACGGTGTGCTCCACCTGGATCCTCGTGTTCATCTCGAGGAAGAAGTAGTTGCCCTCCCCGTCGAGCAGGCCCTCGATCGTGCCGGCGCCCCGGTAGCCGACCGCGCGCGCCGCCTCGACGGCGATCCGCCCGATCCGGCCGCGCAGGTCGTCGGTCACGGCGGGCGACGGGGTCTCCTCGACGAGCTTCTGGTGGCGCCGCTGGATGCTGCAGTCGCGCTCGCCGAGGTGGAGGACGGCTCCGTGCGCGTCGGCCAGGACCTGCACCTCCACGTGGCGGGGGTCCTCGAGGAAGCGCTCGACGTAGACGGTCGCGTCCGCGAAGTACGCCTCCCCCTCGCGCTTCGCGGCCGCGAGGGCCCGCTCGGCCTCCGCCGGCGACGGGACGACCTTGAGCCCCTTCCCCCCGCCGCCCGCCGACGCCTTCACGGCGAGGGGCCAGCCGTGCTCGTCGCCGAGACGGAGGATCTCGTCGACCGAGTCGACGGGCTCGGTCGTTCCCGGGATGACGGGCACGCCGGCGTCGCGGAGCAGCCGCCGCGCTTCGACCTTCGACCCCATCGCCTCGATCGCCTCGGGCGGCGGCCCGATCCAGACGAGCCCGGCCGCCTCGACGGCGCGCGCGAACGCCGGGTTCTCGGCGAGGAAGCCGTAGCCGGGGTGGATCGCCTCGGCGCCCGCGCGCCGTGCCGCCTCCAGGATGCGCTCCTGGTGGAGGTAGCTCTCGGCCGGCGGGCCCGGGCCGACGAGGTAGGCCTCGTCGGCGGCGGTCGCGTGGAGCGAGGCCCGGTCGGCCTCCGAGTAGACCGCGACGGTGGCGATTCCGAGCTCGCGGAGCGTCCGGAAGATACGGACGGCGATCTCGCCCCGGTTGGCGACGAGGACCTTGGCGAACGGCACGAGCCGTATTCTGCGCTTCGTGTCCGGTAACACGCCGCGCATACCGAGCAGTATGCCGGCGGTGTACTGACCCTCCGTATTCTCTTTGCATACCGCCCGGTATCCTGTCAACATCCCGAGCTCGGCAGCCGTCAATCCGTTCGTCTTCTCGCGCCCCCTCGCGCCCGAGGACGTGATCGACCGCGACGCCGAGACACGCGACCTCCTCGCGGCAGCCGCGGGCGGCCACTACGTCCGGCTCTACGCCCCGCGGAAGTACGGGAAGACGAGCCTCCTCCGCCGGGCGCTCCGCGACGCGCAGGAGGAGAAGGGGATGATCCCGATCCTCGTCGACCTGTACGGAGTCCTCTCGCTCGCCGACGTGACGGTCCGCATGGAGCGCGCGTACGCGCGGCAGCTGAAGGGCAAGCTCCGGTCGCGGGTCGAGGAGTTCCTCCAGGGCATGGGCCTGGGGTTGTCGCTGGGAGCGCTGGGGGTGAGCGCGAAGCTCCAGCTGGATCCGAGGACGGACCCGCTCCCCGCACTCCACGCGCTCCTCGACCTGCCCCTCCGCCTCGAGGAAAGCGGCGGCTCGCGCGCGCTGATCGCCCTGGACGAGTTCCAGGACGTCGTCAAGGTGACGCAGATGGACGCCATCCTCCGGAGCCACATCCAGTACCACGGCGAGGTGGCTTCGTACGTGTTCTCGGGCTCCGAGCCCGGCCTCATGCGCCAGCTCTTCGAGGAGCGCGAGCGCCCGCTCTACGGCCAGGCGGTGCCCATGCGGCTCGGGCGGCTCGACGACGGCGACATTGCGGCCTACGTGGCGGACCGCTTCCGCACGAGCGAGCGCTCGGCCGGCGAGGCGCTGAACCCGCTCCTCGCGGCGGCCGAGGGACACCCGCAGCGCGCGATGCTCCTGGCGCACCGGCTCTGGGCCGAGGTGCCGCAGGGCGAGGGGGCGACGCTCGCCCGCTGGCGGCGGGCCTTCGAGCGCGCCCAGGCGGAGCTCGAGCCGGAGTTCGAGGCGCACTGGCGCCGCTTCACCGCGACCGAGCAGCGCACGCTGCGCGCGGTCGTGGCCGGCGAGGGCTCGCCCTACCGCAAGCGCGTGCTCGAACGCCTGGAGCTGAACAAGGCGAGCGCCCAGCAGGCCCTCAGGTCGCTCGTCGCCCGGGCGGAGGTGGAGACGGGCGACCGCGGCTACGTCCTCGTCGACCCTCTCTTCGCCTCCTGGATCGGTTCCTTCGGGGCCGCGTGAGCGGCGGGCGCCGTCGCCGCCGGGGCAGGCGTATCCTCCAGGCGTGACGTTCGCCGACCAGCTCACGGTTGCCCGTGCGGCCGCCGTGCCGGCCGTCGTCCTGCTCTTTGCCTGGGACTTCCCCGGACACGCCTACTGGGCGACCGCCGTCTTCGCCGTCGCGATGGCGACCGACTGGGTGGACGGCTGGTGGGCCCGGCGTACGGGCGGCACCTCGGATCTCGGCCGCCTCCTCGATCCCGTCGCCGACAAGCTCCTCGTCATGGCGGTGCTGATCATGCTCGTCGGGCCCGTGCTGCCCGCCTGGATGGTCGCCGCGATCATCGCCAGGGAGTTCCTCGTCACCGGTCTCCGCCTCGCCGCGCTCGAGCGCGGCGTCGT
>DATAAQ010000027.1:0-7249 GCA_036260055.1 Gaiellaceae bacterium
GCTGGCACGGTGGGGCGGCAAAGTCGTCATCCTGCCGTACGTGGAGGGCCGCTCGACCACACGGCTCCTGGAGGAGGTGCTCGTCCGTGGCGCCCGCTGACGGGCTCCCCGTGCTCGTGACCGGAGGAGCGTCCGGCCTCGGCGCCGCCATCGTCCGCGCCCTCCGCGGGAGCGGACGCGGTGTCGTGGCGCTCGACCGCGTCCCGCCTCCTTTCGAGTCCGAGCACGAGGTCGTGGACCTGAGCGAGACCCGCGCCGCCGAGGCCGTCGTGCGGGAGGTCGCCGAGCGGCACGGCGGCCTCGCCGCCGTCGTCACGTCGGCCGGCACGGACAGCTGCGGCCGCCTCGAGGACGTACCCGCCGCCGAGTGGGAGCGGGTCGTCGCCGTCAACCTACTCGGAACCGCGGCGGTGGTGCGCGCCGCGCTTCCGTACCTCGAGCGGGCCGGCGGCCGCGTCGTCACCGTCGCCTCCACGCTCGGCCTCCGCGCGCTCCCGGACGCGACCGCCTACTGCGCGAGCAAGTTCGGCGTCGTCGGCTTCACGCGCGCGCTCGCTGCGGAGACGGCCGGCCGCGTCGGCGTGACGCTGCTCGTCCCCGGCGGGATGCAGACGGCCTTCTTCGACGGGCGCGAGGAGAAGTACAAGCCGCCCCCGGACGCGGAGCTCAACCGGCCCGAGGACGTGGCCGCCGCGGTCCTCTTCGTCCTCGACCAGCCGCACGGCTGCGAGGTCCGCGAGCTGGTCGTGACCCCGTCGCGGGAGTCGTCCTGGCCCTGATCCTCGCACTCCGGCCGCTCGGCCTCGGCGACCTCTTGACGGGGGTTCCGGCCCTGCGGGCGCTGCGAGCCGCCTTTCCGGACGAACGCCTCGTCCTCGCCGCACCGGCGGCGCTCGCGCCGCTCGCCGCGCTGACCGGCGCCGTCGACGCGGTCGTCGACACGGCCCCGCTCCGGCCGCTCGGTCCCGGGCTCCACGGCGCCGACCTGGCCGTCAACCTCCACGGCCGCGGGCCCGAGAGCCACCGCATCCTCCTTGCCTCCCGCCCGCGCCGTCTCCTCGCCTTCGAGCACCCGGACGTGCGCGAGAGCCGCGGGCTGCCCGCGTGGCGCGCCGAGGAGCACGAGGTCGAGCGCTGGTGCCGGCTGCTCCGCGAGACGGGGATCCCGGCCGACCCGGACGATCTCGCGCTCGCTCCGCCGGCCGTGCGCGTTCCGCCGGACGCCGCGGGGGCCACGATCGTCCACCCCGGAGCGGCCAGCCCGGCGCGCCGCTGGCCGCCGGAGCGCTTCGCCGCCGTCGCGCGGGCCGAGCGCGCCCGGGGGCGCCGCGTGCTCGTCACGGGAGGGAACGACGAGGTCGCACCGGCACGCCGGGTGGCCGGGCTCGCCGGCCTTTCGGAGGAGGCCGTCCTGGCGGGACGGACGAGCCCGCTCGAGCTCGCCGCGCTCGTCGCCGCCGCCGGCCGGGTCGTGTGCGGGGACACGGGTGTTGCGCATCTCGCGACGGCGCTGGCGACGCCTTCCGTCATCCTCTTCGGCCCGACGTCACCCGCCCTCTGGGGCCCGCCGCCGGGGCGCTCCCGGCACCGCGCCCTCTGGGCCGGGCGTACCGGGGACCCGCACGCGTCCGCGCCCGACGCCGGGCTCCTCGCGATCGAGGTCGCGGACGTCCTGCGCGCGCTCGCCGAGCTCGACCGCGAGCGGGTGGCCGCGTGACCGTCGCCCCGCCGCCGCTTCCGACCGAGCTCCAGCTCGAGGTCACGGGAGCGTGCAACCTCGCGTGCCGGATGTGCCTCGTCCGCTACCGCCCGAAGCTCGGCAAGGCCGAGGGGGCGATGTGCTTCCACACGTTCAAGGAGATCGTGGACGAGCTCCCCCGGCTCGAGAAGATCACGCTCCAGGGCCTCGGCGAGCCGCTCCTCGCTCCGGACCTCTTCCGGATGATCGAGTACGCCGGTGAGCGTGGAATCCGCATGGGGTTCAACACGAACGGGACCCTCCTCACGCGGGAGCGTGCCGAGCGGCTCGTCCGCGCGGGGCTCGAGTGGCTCCACGTCTCGCTCGACGGGGCGACGCCGGCGACGTACGAGGGCATCCGCGACGGCTCCGACTTCGCGCGCGTCCGCCGGAACGTGCGCAGCCTCGTCGCCGTCATGCGAGACCTCGACGCCGAGCGCCCCCGGCTCTCGCTCGTCTTCGTCGCCATGCGCCGGAACGTGCACGAGCTTCCGGCGCTCGTCCGCCTCGCCGCCGAGTGGGGCGTAGGGCGGCTCTTCGTCCAGAACCTCTCCCACTCGTTCGGCGACACCGACCCGGCGGGCAGCTACCGGGAGATCCGCCGGTACGCCGCCGAGGAGGCCCTCTGGAGCGACGCCGACAAGGAGGACGCGGCGCGCGTCTTCTCCGAGGCCCGCCGGCTCGCCGAAGACCTCGGAGTCGACCTCCGGCTGCCCCGCCTGGAGGAGCCGCCGCCCCGGCCGCGGGAGCCCGGCCGCCCCGGCTGCCACTGGCCCTTCGAGTCGGCATACGTCACGCACGACGGCAAGGTGCAGCCCTGCTGCATGGTCATGGGCTCGGACCGCGTCGTCCTCGGCGACGTCGGCGTCGAGCGCTTCGGCGCCGTCTGGACCAGCGAGGAGTACGAACGCTTCCGCGAGGGGCTCCTCGGCGGGGAGCCGCCCGAGGTGTGCCGCGGCTGCTCGCTCTACCGCGGCGTCTTCTAGCCGCCTCAGCGGCGGACGAGCTTCGCGAAGCGGCTCTCGTCGCCGCCCGCCGTCTCCTCCTGGTAGACGAGCGCCAGGTCGTTCTCCTCGAACTTCTCGAAGAACTCGTCCCAGGAGATCTCCTCGAGCGACTCGTCGTCGCCCCGGCCCGGGAAGTCGATCCGGAGGACGCCGGGATCGTCGGCTCCGCCCGTCCCGGTGACGGCGGCAGGCCGCCCACCCCGCTCCTCCGCCCAGCGGCGGATCGTCTCGTGATCGGTCGTCGTCTTGCTCTCGCCGGCCACGCCGCCTCCTTTCAGGCTCGGTTGTCTGGCCGCAGGACGACCTTGATGCAGCCGTCCTCCTTCTTCTGGAAGAGCTCGTACGCCCGCGGCGCCTCCTCGAGCGGGAGCTCGTGGGTGACGAGATCGTCCGTGCCCAGCGAATCGCCGTCGAGGAGTTGGGGCAGGATCTCGTCGGTCCAGCGGCGCACGTTCGCCTGCCCCATGCGGATCGTGATCTGGCGATCGAAGAGGTCGCCGATGTTGAACATCTGTATGTACCCCGCGTAGACGCCGACGATCGACAGCGTCCCGCCGCGCCGGACGGCGTCGTGGCAGCGGCGGAGTGCGTGGAAGCGGTCGATCTGGACCCTCGTCGCCTGCAGAGCGGCCTCGAAGACGGACCCGTCGGCCTCGAGCCCGACGGCGTCGATGACGGAGTCGGCCCCGCGTCCGTCCGTGAGCTCGCGGACGACGGTCACGACGTCGCCGGCCGACTCGTGGTCGATCGTCTCGACGCCGTGGCGCTGCGCCATCGCGAGGCGCTCGGGGACGGCGTCGACCCCGAGCACGCGTCCGGCGCCGAGGCGAAGCGCGACGCGCGCCGCCATCTGCCCGATCGGCCCCAGGCCCCAGACGGCGACGGTGCCGCCCTCCGGCACGTCGGCGTAGCGGACCGCCTGCCAGGCGGTCGGCAAGACGTCCGAGAGGAGCAGGAACCGGTTGTCGGGAGGGCCGTCGGGCACCTTGATCGGGCCGTAGTGCGCGAGCGGCACGCGGAGGTACTCCGCCTGCCCGCCCGAGACGCCGCCGTAGAGGTGCGTGTAGCCGAAGAGGCTCGCGCCCTTGCCGAAGCGTCGGTTCTGCGTCGTCTCGCACTGCGACTGGAGCCCGCGAGCGCACATGAAGCAGGTGCCGCAGGCGATGTTGAAGGGGACGACGACCCGGTCGCCCGGCCGGAGGTTGCCGACCTCGGCCCCCACCTCCTCGACGATGCCCATCGGCTCGTGCCCGATCACGTCCCCTTCCTTCATGACGGCGCCGAGCTTGCTGTAGAGGTGGAGATCGGAGCCGCACACCGCCGTCGAGGTCACGCGGACGACAGCGTCCGTCGGCTTCTCGATGCGGGGGTCCGGGACGCTCTCGACCCGGACGTCCTCCTTGCCGTGCCAGACGACCGCCTTCATCCCTCGCGTCGGCCGATTCCGCTGACGATCTCCCGCACGCGCGCGGGGCCGCCCGTCGCGGGAGCGAGCGGCGGCGTCTCGACGCCCGCCCTTTCGCGGATCCCTTCGACGAGCTCGGCGAACGCGTCGCTCGCGGAGACGGTCGGGACCCAGCCGAGCTCCTGCCGCGCGCGCGTCACGTCCATCACGGGCACCCCGAGCGCGAGGTCGATCCACCCGGGAGGCGTCGGCTGGAGGTGGAGGCGCCACGAAGCCGCCGCGGCCGCTCGGAGCGCCCGGGCGGAAACGGGCACCCGGCGCGCACGGAGGATTCGCGCCAGCTCGCCGCTGTCGAGCACCGGCTCGGCTGCGACGTTGAAGGGCCCCCGCACGTCGCTCGTGACGGCCAGGCGGTACGCCTCGCCGACGTCACGCGAGTGCACGGCCTGGAAGCGGAGGCCCGGGACGTCGGGGATCGCGGGGATCAGCTCACGGCGGAGGAGCGGGCTCGGGAGGAAAGGGCCGAGAAAGAGCCGGCGGATGCCCGAGGCCGCGTCGCGCTTGAAGAGCAGCGCCGGCCGCAGGCGCACGACGCGGACGCCCGGGAGCTCGCGCTCGAAGCGGTCGAGCCGGCGCTCGACCTCGGCCTTGTGGCGGGAGTAGAAGCTCGTCCGGACGCCGTCGCGCGGCCAGCTCTCGTCGACCGCCCGGTCCTTGGGCGCCGGCGAGTAGACGCCGATCGACGACGCGTACACGAGGGCCGGGACCCCGGCCGCGGCCACGGCCCGGAACACGCGGGTGGAGCCCTCGACGTTCGTCCGCCAGAGGGACGCGAGGTCGTGCGACGGCTGGATCCGCCAGGCGAGGTGGACGACGGCGTCGGCGCCGCGGAAGTGCTGGACGAGGTCGTCGCGCTCGACGTCGGCCTCGACCCACGTCGTCTTCGCGAAGACGGCGTCCGGCCGCCGTCGGGCGATCCCGACGACCGACTCGACGTTGCCCGCCCCGGCGAGCGCCTGGAGGAGGCTCGTCCCGGCGTTGCCGCTCGCGCCGACGACGACGACGCGCATCACTCCTCGCCCTCCTCCTCGTCGGGAGGGGGCTGCGGGAAGCCCGGCTCCAGCGGCTCCTCCGGGCCGGGCGCAGGCGGCGGCGGGTCGGGGACGTTGCCCGGCGAGTCGGGCGGCGCCGGGATGCCCGCTCTCGGAAAGGCCGTCACTGCCTGCGAGGTACCCGCGGCCGGGCGACGAAAACCACCCGCTCCCGGCGCGCGGCAGACGCCGCCCGCTCCGTCAGCGTCGCTCGCGGATCGCCCGGATCAGCTCCCACTTGCCCATCTTGGAGCGATTCGGGATCTCTTCCTTCTTCGCGATCTCGTAGAGCTGCTCGCGGTTGCGGTCCTCGAGCGCGTGGCCCGCCCGGCCGCCCCTGCGGCGGCCTCTGGCCGCCTGCTTCCCGAGCTCGCTCCGCGTCGACTTGGGCAGGTGCGCGATCGTTCGCTTCCGCTTGGCCGCCTGCTGCGCCTTCTTCACGTTCCGCTTGGCGGCCTGCGTCTGCTTCCTCGTGGCCAGCGTGCTCGCCCCCTTCGCGTCTCGGGGATCTGATACCCGCCGGCCGCGCGCCCGACTCGCGGGCCGCGCCGGCCGCTAGCCCGAGCGCGTGCGCTCGAGGACGCGCCGCGTCGCGCCCGCGACGATGCCGGCGAAGGCGACTCCCAGGAACGCGAGGAGCAGGAGCCCGAGCCAGAGGGGAAAGTCCTCCACAGGGTCGGGCAGCGGGATCGGCAGGCCGCCGAGCTCGCCGTCGCCGTCGGAGGGACCGGCCTTTGCTCCGAGGACCTCGCCGCCGCCGGTCTTCGACCGCGCCGCCGTGCCGAGAGCTTCGCCCGCCGCGCGGAACGACGCAGGGGCGTACGGGGCCTCGTAGCCGGTTCCGGTCGTCCACGCCGAGCCGGAGGACGAAGAGCCGGCGGCCGCCGCCGCAGCGGCATCGGTCAGCGTCCGTCTGACGAGCTGCAACCGCTCGATGCTGGCACGTTCAGCGCGCGTGACGCCGTCGGCACGAAGACGCCGGATCTCGGCGCGGAGCAGGCGGAGGAC
This sequence comes from Gaiellaceae bacterium, assembly GCA_036260055.1. Taxonomy (GTDB): domain Bacteria; phylum Actinomycetota; class Thermoleophilia; order Gaiellales; family Gaiellaceae; genus DASQWP01. Next base: position 6,250 of record DATAAQ010000027.1, read on the forward strand.
GCGGGCACGCAGCTCAGGCGAGGCGGACGCGAGCAGGCGCTCCAGCCGCTCGAGATTGGCCCGCACGTTCCGCCCGAGCGCGATGCGCTCGAGCAGCCTCTCCAGCCGCTGCGGCAGCCGATCGAACGCGCTGCGGTAGCGCCTGCCGGGCTCGGTCGCCTTCGCGCCCGGGCTTCCGGAGCCCGCCCGTGCCGACGAGCCGTCTCCGCTCGCCGACGTCTGACCTCCGCTCGACGACGTCCCGCCGGTTCCCAGCACGGCGTCGGTCGTCCCGCTCAGGGTCCCGCCGGACGTTCCCCCGCTCGTCCCCGAAGACCCCGTGACGCCGCCCGACGTGTCCTCGACGCTCGACCCGACCTGGCCGGCCGTCGAGTTCACCGTGTCGACCGTCTCTTCGACCGTGCCCTCGACGGTCTCGACGACGTCGTCGACGGTCTCGTCGACGTCGGGCAGCGGGACCTGCGCCGCGGCGGGGCCGACGACGACGAGCATCGCTCCCAGGATGACCGCGATGCACGCCCGTCTCACTGCCGCTCCCCTCGTCGTCTCCTTTGCGCTGCGAGATGTAGGTGCCCGGCAGGGGCGACGGCGAAACTGCGCGCGAAGCCCGGTTTTCGGGGCCTTGAGGTGGGCGGTACTGGGCTCGAACCAGTGACCCCCAGCTTGTCGAGCTGGTGCTCTCCCAACTGAGCTAACCGCCCTGGGAGCGCTCAGTCTAGCGAACGGGCGGCCTTGCCCAAAAACGGCAGCGGATCCACGGGCTTCCCCCGCTCGTGGACCTCGAAATGGAGATGCTGCCCCGTGCATGAGCCCGTGCAGCCGGCGAGGCCGATGACGCGGCCGGCGTCGACCTTGTCGCCCACGCGGACGAGCGCGCGCGCGAGATGCGCGTACATCGTCGTCATGCCGTCGCGGTGGCGGAGCTTCACGACGAGGCCGTAGCCCGAGTAGCTCGGGAGCCAGCCGACGGCGCTGACGAGGCCGGGCGAGGCGGCGCGGA
>DATAAQ010000028.1:0-2700 GCA_036260055.1 Gaiellaceae bacterium
CCGGACACCGACGGGCCCGGCCCGCTCGCCGGCGTCCGGGTCGTCGAGCTCGGGATGAGCCGCACGCCCGTGCGCGAGGCGCTGCTCCTCCTCCAGAGCGAAGGCCTGGTCGAGTCGATCCCGCGGCGCGGGGCCACCGTCCGCTCGTACGCGCTCGGCGACCTCGACGACATGTACCAGCTCCGCGCGGTGCTCGAGGGCTACGCGGCGCGCCGCGCCGCGACGCGCATCTCGGCCGACGACGTCGTCTGTCTCGAGGAAAGCTGCGCGCGGTTCGACCGACTCCGCGCCGCGGACGACCTCCGCGACCTCGTCAAGGAGAACCTCTTCTTCCACAACGTCATCCTCGACGCCGCCGGAAGCGACCGGCTCACCCCGCTGGTGCGCAAGGTGATCGAGATCCCGCTCGTCTACAAGTCGTTCTACTGGTACTCGCCCGAGCAGAAGCTCATCTCGGAGCACTACCACCGGCAGCTCGCCCGGGCCCTCGGCGCCGGGGATGCGAAGCGCGCGGAGATGATCATGACCGAGCACGTGCTCGAGGCGCGGGACTTCCTGCTCGCCCACCTCGCGGCGAACGGGGGGCGAGCGGTCGCGTGACGGAGCTCTCGGCACGCCCCGACGCGCGCGCCCGCCCGGACACCGACGGGCCCGGCCCGCTCGCCGGCGTCCGGGTCGTCGAGCTCGGGATGCTGCTCGCGGGGCCGTTCACGGGCCGGCTCCTCGGGGACATGGGCGCCGAGGTGATCAAGGTCGAGCCGCCCGGGAAGCCCGATCCGCTCCGGGAGTGGGGAAAGGCCCGGTACAAGGGCCGCTCGCTGTGGTGGGGCGTGCAGTCGCGGAACAAGAAGTGCGTCACGCTCGACCTCCGCCGCGAGCGGGGGCAGGAGCTCCTGCTCGAGCTCGTGAAGCGGAGCGACGTCCTCGTCGAGAACTTCCGTCCCGGCACGCTCGAGAAGTGGAACCTGGGCTGGGAGCGGCTGCGCGAGGCGAACCCGGGGCTCGTCCTCTGCCGCGTCTCCGGCTACGGGCAGACGGGCCCCTACGCGCCGCGCGCCGGCTTCGCCTCGGTGGCGGAGGCGATGGGCGGGATCCGCCACATCAACGGCTTCCCGGGCGAGCCGCCCCCGCGCATGCACATCTCGCTCGGCGACTCCCTGGCCGGGATGTTCGCCGCGCAGGGAATCCTCGCCGCGCTCTACCGGCGCGACGCGCTCGGCGGCGGCACCGGCCAGGTCGTGGACGTCTCCCTGCTCGAGTCGTGCTTCGCGCTCCTGGAGAGCACGGTGCCCGAGTACGACCGTCTCGGGATCGTGCGCGGGCCCGGCGGGACGGGGCTGAAGGGCGTCGCGCCCTCCAACATCTTCAAGTCACGCGACGGCAAGTGGGTCGTGATCGCGGCGAACGCGGACAACGTTTTCCGGCGGCTCTGCGAGGCGATGGGCCGGCCGGAGCTCGCCGACGACGAGCGGTTCTCGACGCACCTGGCGCGGGGCGATCACCAGGAGGAGCTCGAGGGCATCGTCGCCGAGTGGGCCGGGCGCCACGACGCCGAGGAGATCGACCGCGTCCTCAATGCCGCCGGCGTCATCTGCGGCCCGATCTACACGATCGCCGACATCTTCGAGGACGGGCACTTCCGCGCGCGGGACATGCTCGTCGAGCACGTCGACCCGGAGTTCGGGCCGTACATCGGGCCGGGCATCGTGCCGAAGTTCTCCGAGACTCCCGGTGAGGTCCGCTGGTCGGCGCCGTGGGAGCACGGCAGCCACAACCGCGAGGTCTACGGCGAGCTGCTCGGTCTCGGCGACGAGCACCTCCGCGAGCTCGCTGAGGAGGGGGTGCTGTGAGCGTCACGCTCTCCGAGGTGGGGCCGCGGGACGGGCTGCAGAACCAGGCGAAGACCCTCGAGCCGGAGGTCCGGGCCGAGCTCGTGAACCGGCTCGCGGCCGCCGGCCTGCGCCGCATCGAGACGGTGAGCTTCGTCAGCCCCCGGCGCGTCCCGCAGATGGCCGGCGCCGAGGAGGTCGTCGAGGGGATCCGGCGCCGCGAGGGCGTCGTCTACGCGGGGCTCGCGCTCAACGAGCAGGGCTACGACCGGCTCGTCGCCACCGGGCTCGACGAGGTCCATTTCGCCTTCGCGGCCAGCGAGACGTTCAACCGGAGAAACCAGAACGCCTCCGTGGACGAGTCCGTCGCCGCCTGCGAGCGGATCGCCGCGCGGGCCCGGGACGACGGCGTTCGGGCGACGGCAACGATCGGGACGGCGTTCGGCTGCCCCTTCGAGGGAAGCGTCGATCCGGGCCGCGTCGCCGGCCTCGCCGCGAGGCTGGCGGAGTCCGTCGACGAGGTCGTCTTCGCCGACACGATCGGCGTCGCGGTCCCGCGGCAGATCCGGGACGTCCTCGGACGCGCGGATTTCGCCGGGAAGCCGGCGGGGCTGCACCTGCACAACACCCGCAACACGGCGTTCGCCAACGCGCTCGCCGGGATCGAGTCGGGCGCGACGGTGCTCGACGCCTCCGTGGGCGGCATCGGCGGCTGCCCCTTCGCGCCGCGCGCGACGGGCAACGTCTGCACCGAGGACCTCGTCTACATGCTTCAGGGCGAGGGCGTGGAGACGGGAATCGATCTCGAGGCGCTCATCGGGGTGGCCGAGTGGCTCGAGGGCGTCCTCGAGCGCCAGCTCGAGGGACAGGT
>DATAAQ010000029.1:0-12307 GCA_036260055.1 Gaiellaceae bacterium
CGCTTTCGGCAGTCGCCGGACGGCGGGCTCGCCCGCCGCTTGCGAGCCGCGGCCGCGCGGCGGCCGCGCCGGTGATGGACGCCGCGGGTGCCCGCGCGCTCGCGCGGCGGATCGCCGGAGGGCCGCCCTCCGAGCCGGGGCCCGGGCGCGGTGGGAGCAGCCCGGAGCGGTGCCGCGTGATCTTCGGCCTGTGGATCTACCGCACGGAGGAGCAGCCGTCGTTGCGCGACGGCCGACCGGTTCTCGTGCGGCGGCGCGTCTGCAAGACGCTCGTCCGGGGCCGGTGGATCTCGTTCGTCCTCCGTGAGGACGACTGACGAGGCACGGCCGCTAGCCCCACTCCGGCGGCTGGTAGGGGCCCTCGAGCGGCGCTCCGACGACGACGTACTCGAGCCCCTCGGGCCCGGAGACGGGAAGCCGCGTCGCGGTGGGCGCGACGCGGACGAAGCGGTCCGGCCTGAGCTCCACCTCCTCGCCGTCGATCCGCATGGTGCCGGAGCCCCGCACGACGAAGTAGACCTCCTCCTGGCCGGAATCGGCGTGGTCGTGCTCGCGGCCCTCGCGGTTCGGCGGCAAGGCGAAGTAGTTGACGCCGAAGGCGCGCGCCCCGAGCGCGCGCCTTGCCTTGCGGACGACCCCTCCGGGGCCTTCGGCAGCGAGCTCGCCGAGGTCGACGACGTCGAACGAAGCCATCTCTCTCCTTTCCGAGTCAGGCGGCGCCGCGAGGGTAGCTCGCGGATACGCCGACGTGGAGTTTTCCGACGAGCAGCATCGGGGATCAAGGGTCACCCGCGCGAAGGCGGCGGCGTCGGGGCGGACGACGCCGCAGTCCGAGCGCACGACGCGGAAAGGAGCGCTGTATGGGGATCATCGGCTGGATCATCCTGGGCCTGCTCGCGGGACTCATCGCGAGGGCGATCCTTCCGGGAGAGCAGCCCGGAGGCATCATCGTGACGGCCCTCGTCGGCGTCGCCGGAGCGCTGATCGCCGGCTTCATCGCCCAGGCGATCGGGTTCGGGGATCCGATCGACGAGTTCTTCGACTGGAGCACCTGGATCGCCGCGATCATCGGCGCGGTCGTGCTGCTGCTCATCTGGCAGGCGATCGCCGGAGGGCGGGGAAGACGAAGCCTCGCCTAGGCGGGTGGCGACCTCGTGCATTGACATCGCCGTGATCGGATAGGTCCGGGCCGTGGAGCTCATCGTCCTCCTGCTGCCGCTCCTCGTCCTGCTCGTGCCGGTCTTGATCTTCGTGAGCATCCTCCGGCGCCTGTCCGCGCGCCGCCGGGAGGCGCTCGAGGAGGAGCGGCGTCAGGCGGCGGCGGCTCGCGAGGAGGGCGGCGGCGACCTCCAGCCCGGCATGTCGCCCTTCGGGATGTTCCCGTTCGGCGGCCTCTTCGAGCACCTGCTCACGGGGCCGGGAGGGTGGTCGCGCTCGTACGTCCTCGACGAGGAGACGGGTCGCTGGGTGGACGTCAGCGAGCTCGAGCCCGAGCCGGAGGGCGCCGCCGCTCCCGACGCGACCGAGACAGGCGAGCAGGCGCCGCCGGCGGAGCGGACCGCGGCCGAGCGCCGGAGGCGGCGCGGCGCCCGGGCGCGGGCCTCGACGCCCTCGAACCCGCTCGCCGGACTCCTCGGGGGCGGCGGCATGATGGGCGGCGACGGCAGCGGCGACTTCGACGTGCAGCCGCCCGAGGAGCTGACGACGTTCGCGGACGTCGGCGGGATGGACGAGCTGAAGCAGGAGGTTCGCGACACCGTCGGCCTGCTCCTCCGGCACCCCGACGACGCGGAGCGCTACGGCATCGAATGGAACGGGATCCTGCTCCACGGCCCGCCCGGCGTCGGGAAGACGTTCTTCGCGAGCGCGATCGCCGGCGAGTACTCGCTCAACTTCATCCACGTCTCGACGGGCGATCTCGTCGCCGGCATCGTGGGCCAGTCGGCGCGCAACATCGACAAGGCCTTCCAGACGGCGCTCGAGAACCTCCCCTGCCTCCTCTTCTTCGACGAGTTCGACTCGGTCGCGCAGCGGCGCGACGCGACGCCCGATCAGGAGTCGCGCCGGACGGTCAACCAGCTCCTCACCTCGCTGGAGGCGCACCGGGACGAGCGCGAGCTCCTCGTCATGGCGGCGACGAACTCGATCGAGCACCTCGATCCGGCGGTCGTCCGCCCGGGCCGTTTCGACAGGCACATCCGCATCGACCTCCCGGATGCCGACGCGCGGCGCGCGATCTTCGGGACCGAGCTCGACGACCGCCCGACCGCGGACGACGTCGACCTCGACGAGCTCGTCCTCCGGAGCGAGGGGATGACCCCGGCCGCCATCGAGAAGGTCGTGGAGACGGCGGCGCTCGACGTCTTCCGTCAGGCGACTGAGACGGGCGAGCGGCTCGAGCTCGAGACGGGGCACCTGCTCGCCGCCATCGAGCGTTACGGCGGTCAGGACCGCCCGACCGTCGAGCACTGGACGTGGGACTCGCTCATCCTCCCGGCGCCGATCAAGGCCCAGCTCCAGCAGCTGCAGGCCGTGATCGAGGATCCCGAGTCGGCCCGGCGCTTCGGCGTCGACCCGCCCACGGGCCTCCTCCTCGCCGGCCCGCCCGGCACGGGGAAGACGACGATCGCCAAGGTGCTCGCCGCGCAGGCGCGCGCGTCCTTCTACCCGATCTCCGGTGCCGACGTCATGAGCAAGTGGGTCGGTGAGTCCGAGCGCAATGTCCGGCGGCTCTTCGAGCGCGCCCGCGAGAACCGCCCCTCCATCATCTTCATCGATGAGATCGACGCGGTGGCCGGGCGCCGTGGACGCGTCGAGGTGCACGACAGCCACGTCAACCAGCTGCTGGCCGAGATCGACGGGATCGCCGGCCAGCGCGGCGTCTTCCTCGTCGGCGCGACGAACCGGCCGGACCAGCTCGACCCGGCGCTCCTGCGCGGCGGCCGCCTCTCGCGCACGATCGTGCTCGGTCTCCCGGACGAGGAGGGCCGGCTGGCCATCCTGCGCCTGCACTCCGCGAGGATGCCCACCGTGGCCGTCGACCTCGAGGAGCTCGCCCGCCGGACCGACGGGTTCTCTCCGGCCGACCTCAAGGCGCTCTGCCAGGAGGCCGCGCTCGCCGCGATGGCACGGGGGACCGCCGCTCGGGGCGCCGAGCGCGATGCCGAGCCGGGCTCGGCGGTCACGCAGGACGACTTCGAGGAGGCGCTCGAGCGCCTGCGCGCGGGCGCCGTCGCGGAGACGGCCTCGTTCTAGACGCTTCGCGGGCGGACCCTCGCGGGCTCGCCGTCTCGTCCTCCGTGCTGCCGCGCGTCCCGGTCGGAGCGCTCGTCGCGTCCGCTGCGAACGGGGCGCAGGGCGTGGGAACGCCGTGGCGGAACCTGCTCGCCGTCGCCGGTGTATATCCCGTGCAGTGGGGGACCGGCCACTGTCGGAGAAGGAGCTCGTCGCTCGTGCTCGCAGCGGCGACTCCTCGGCATATCGGACCCTCGTCGAGGAGCACCAGACGATCGCGTTCCGCACCGCGTACCTGATCACGGGCTCGGCCGCCGAGGCCGAGGACGCGGTCGAGGACGGCTTCGTGAAGGCGTTCTACGCGCTCGCCCGCTTTCGTCCGGAGGCCCCGTTTCGCCCGTGGGTCCTCCGCATCGTCGCCAACGAGGCGCGGAACCGCCGAAGATCGGCCGGGCGGCGCGAGCGGCTCGCGCTGCGAGAGGCCGAGAACCCGCTCTCGGGGGACGCGGTCCCGTCCCCCGAGGCGGCTCTGCTCCGGGCCGAGCGACGCGCCGAGCTCCTGGCGGCCGTCGAGGACCTCCCACCGGACGACCGGCTCGTCATCGCTTGCCGCTACTTCCTCGAGCTCTCCGAGGAGGAGACGGCGGCGGCGCTCGGCTGGCGCCGGGGGACGGTCAAGTCGCGCCTCTCCCGCGCGCTCGGGCGCCTGCGGGAGCGGATGGGGGTGCTCGTGTGAGCGGGCTGGAGCAGGCCCTGATCCGGCTGCGGGCGGAGATCGACTTCCCGCCGACCCCCGCCGCGGCCGCGGCCGTGGAGCGGCGCCTCGCCGAGGGCGCTCCTCGCCCCCGGCGCGGCCCGGGGACGCGCCGGACGCTGGCGCTCGCCTTGGCCGTGCTCGCCGTCGCGCTCGCCGGCGCCCTCGCCGTCTCCCCGGCACGCTCGGCGATCCTCGAGTGGCTCGGCCTCCGGGGGGCGACGGTGGAGCGAGTGGAGCGGCTCCCGGAGGTGCCGGCCGGCGTCGGCAGGAGCCTGGAGCTCGGCCGGCCGGTGCCGCTCGAGGGCGGCGTGCCGCGCCTCGACTTCCCGCTCCTCGTGCCGGACGCGCTCGGGCCTCCGGACGCCGCCTTCTTCTCGGCCGAGCCGCCGGGCGGCATGGTCTCCCTCGTCTACGACCCCGGCGACGGCGTGCCCCGGTCGCGCTTCACCGGCGTCGGAGCCGTCGTGAGCCAGTTCCACGGAGACGTGACGCCGGCGCTCGTCGCCAAGCTCGTCGACCAGGCCACGGTCGTCGAGCCCGTCGACGTCGAGGGGCGACGCGGCCTCTGGATCGAGGGCGAGCACGTCCTGCTCTTCCGAAGCCCCGACGGGCGCATTCTCGAGGAGCGGGCCCGGCTGGCGGGGAACACGCTCCTCGTCGAGCACGGACGCCTGCTCGTGCGCCTCGAGGGAGAGTTCACGCGCGAGCGCGCGCTCGAGATCGCTGCGTCCCTCCGCCCGGTGCACCCGCGCTGATCCGGAACCCGGCGGCCGCAACCGGTGTAGAGGAGGAAAGCGATCGAGGAGGCGTGGCGATGCGAACGCTCGTGACAGTGCTCTCTCTCACGGCCCTCGCGGCGGCGACGCTCGCCGGGACGGCCACGGCCAAGGAAGGCGGCGTCGAGGTCGCCTCCCTTCCCCTCGGCCTCGAGGCCGGCGAGCCGTGGTCGACGACCCTGCGCCTCGTCGAAGGCGCTCCGGCGGAGCTCGCCGCCGCCCGGCCCGGAATCACGATCGAGCACGGCGAGACGGGCCGAGCGCTGACCTTCGCGGCCCGGCCGACGGCCGACCCGCGCCGGTACGAGGTCCGCGTCGTCTTCCCGGACGGCGGTCTCTGGACGGTCGAGGCGTACGACGGCGTGACGGGGCGCTCGTACTCCGTGGGGGGAGGCCGGTTCTTCGTGGACGAGCCGAGCGCCGCGCCCGCGGCGACGCGGTCCGCCTCGGAGGACGGCGGCTGGCCGATCTGGCCGGCTGCGCTCGGCGGCGGTCTCGGGCTCGTCCTTCCCGCGGCCGGGGCCGCCCTGCTCGTCCGGCGACGCCGGTAGCCGGTCGGCCGCGGACCGCGCGGAGCGCGTCGCATCCCGGCGCGCGTCGAAAACCGCGCTCAACGCGCGCTAGACTCGGGTAGTGAAGGTCTGCTCGAGTTGCGGGGAGGAGAACCCGCCGCGGTTCCGTCTCTGCGGGTTCTGCGGCGCGGAGCTTCCCGTCAGCGCTCCGCACCAGGAGGTCCGGAAGACCGTCACGATCGTCTTCTCGGACCTGAAAGGCTCGACGAACCTCGGCGAGAAGCTCGACTCCGAGTCGCTGCGGGCGCTCATGAGCAGGTACTTCGACGAGATGCGCGCCGTCCTCGAGCGCCACGGCGGCACGGTCGAGAAGTTCATCGGCGACGCCATCATGGCCGTCTTCGGGCTTCCGAAGGTGCACGAGGACGATGCGCTGCGCGCCGTCCGGGCGGCCGACGAGATGCAGCGCGCCCTCGTCGAGCTGAACGAGGAGCTCGAGCGCGACTGGGGCGCCACCCTCGCGACGCGCACGGGGGTGAACACGGGCGAGGTCGTCGCGGGCGACCCGAGCGCGGGCCAGCGCCTCGTCCTCGGCGACGCCGTCAACGTGGCGGCCCGGCTCGAGCAGGCGGCCGGCGAGATGGAGGTCCTGATCGGCGAGCTGACGTATCGGCTCGTCCGGGACGCCGTCGAGGTTGAGGCCGTCGAGCCTCTCGACCTGAAGGGCAAGTCCAAGCCCGTCCCCGCGTACAGGCTCCTCTCCCTGAAGCCGGACAGCCTGCCCGAGCGCCCGGCCCTGCCGATCATCGGCCGCGAGGCCGAGCTCGGCGCGCTCGCGAGCGAGTTCCGGCGCGCCGTCGCCGAGCGTTCGTGCCGCATGGTCACGCTCATCGGCGACCCAGGGGTCGGGAAGTCGAGGCTCGTCGGCGAGTTTCTCGGCACGGTCGAGCGCGAGGCTCGCGTCTTGCGCGGTCGCTGCCTTCCGTACGGCCGGGGAATCACGTTCTGGCCGCTGGCCGAAGCGGTGCGCCAGGCCGCCGGGATCGTCGACGACGACTCCCCGGCAACCGTCCGGGCGAAGCTCGGCGCGATCGTCGGCGAGGACGCCGGCGGCATCGTCGAGCGCCTCGCGTCGGCCTTCGGCCTCTCCGAGCAGCAGTTCTCGCTCGACGAGGTCTTCTGGGCCGTCCGCGAGCTCTTCCAGCGCCTCGCAGGCGAGCGTCCCGTCGTGCTCGTCTTCGAGGACATCCACTGGGCGGAGACGACGTTCCTCGACCTGATCGAGCATCTCGTCGAGACCGTCCGCGAGGCTCCGCTCCTGCTCGTGTGCCCCGCGCGGAGCGCCCTGCTCGAACTGCGCTCGCCGTGGGCGCAGCGGGAGAACGAGCTCTGCGTGTCGCTCACCGCGCTGTCCGAGACGGACGTGGCGCGCGTCGTCGAGAACCTGCTCGGCGGCACCGGCATCGCGGACGACGCGCGCCAGCGGATCGTGGAGGCGGCCGGCGGCAATCCCCTCTTCGCGGAGCAGCTTCTCTCGATGATGATCGACGACGGCCTCCTTCGGTGCGACGACGGGCGCTGGGTCCCGGCCGCCGACCTCTCGCGTCTCGCCGTCCCTCCGACGATCCACGCTCTCCTCGCCGCGAGGCTCGATCAGCTCGAGCAGCGCGAGCGGCTCGTCGTGGAAGCGGCGGCGGTCGTCGGGCAGATCTTCCCCGAGGACGCGGTTCGGGAGCTCGTCGGCGACGAGGCGGGAGACGACGTCGCGCCGCAGCTGGCCTCGCTCGTCAGGAAGCAGCTGATCCGTCCGGAGAGCCTGGGGGGCGACCGGCCACCGACGTTTCGCTTCCACCACATCCTCATCCGGGACGCTGCCTATCAGGGCCTCCTGAAGCGGGCGCGTGCCACGTTGCACGAGCGCTTCGTCACCTGGGCCGACCGGATGAACCGGGAACGCGAGCGGGAGAGCGAGTACGAGGAGATCCTCGCGTACCACCTCGAGGAGGCACACCGCTACCTGTCGGAGCTCGGGCCTCTCGACGACCACGGCCGCTCGCTGGGGATCCGCGCGGGGGAGCGGCTTGCCTCCGCGGGGCGCAAGGCGTTCGCCCGCGGTGACATGCCGGCTGCCGCCAACCTGCTGCGCCGTGCCGCCGCCGTCCTCCCGCAACAGGACCGGCGCCGGCTCGAGCTGCTGCCGGCTCTCGGCGAGGCCCTCCGGGAGATCGGCGAGTTCGCCTGGGCCGAGATCTTCCTCGACGAGGCGGTCGAGGGTGCCGGCGCGATCGAGGAGCCGACGCTGTTCGCGAGGGCCGAGCTCGTGCGGATCCTCGTCGGGAGCCACTCGACGGACGGCTGGACCGAGGAGGACGCGGTCCGCCGCGCCGAGGCGTCGATCCCGGTCTTCCGTGCCGAGGGGGACGATCGCGGGCTCGCGCAGGCCTATCGCCTCCTCGCGTGGGCGCACGGCACGGCGGGTCGCTACGGCGACGCGGCGGCGGCGGCGGAGCTGGCGGTCGAGCACGCCCGCCTCGCCGGAGACGAGCGGCAGCGCGCGCACGCGGTCTGCCAGTACGCGGTCGCGGCCGTCGAGGGCCCGAAGCCGGTGCTCGAGGCGATCGAGCGCTGCGAGGAGATCGTCCGGCAGGTGACGGACGACCGTCGCGCGCACGGGAGCGTGCTCGGGCACCTCGGCTCCCTCGAGGCGATGCGTGGAAACTTCGACCGCGCCCGCGAGCTCTGCGCGAGAGGACGCACGATGCTCGAGGAGCTGGGCCGCAGCGTCGTGGCCGCCTCGAGGTCGCAGGACTCCTGCATCGTCGAGATGCTCGCCGGCGATCCGGCGGCCGCCGAGCGCGATCTCCGCCGCGACTTCGCGGCGCTCACCGAGATGGGGGAGGCGTACCTCCTCTCGACGATCGCCGGAGAGCTCGCGCGCGCGGTGTACGCGCAGGGCCGTACCGACGAGGCCGAGGATCTCAGCCGCGTCGCGGAGCAGTTCTCCGCCGCCGACGACGTCACGTCACAGGCGCTCTGGCGCTCCGTTCGCGCCAAGATCCTTGCGTTACGGGGCGATTCCCGCACCGCGCTCGCCCTCGTGCGGGAGTCGGTTGCCCTGCTTCGGACGACCGACGCGCTGATCCGGCAGGCGGACGCCCTCGCCGACGAGGCGGAGGTCCTACGTCTCCTCGGCCGCGGCGACGCGAGCCGCGCTCCGCTCGCCGAGGCGATCGAGCTCCTCGAGCGGAAGGGGAACGTCGTGGGCGCAGAGCAGGCGCGCTCGGCCCAGAGGCTCCTGCCGGCGGCCGCGGCCGCGGGCAGTCGCGCCTAGCTCAGTACATCCTCCCGTTGTGGTCGGTCACGAGCGTCGCCGACAGCGTGCCCTTGAGCGGGCCGTTCTTCGGCAGCTCGATGTCCTTCAGGCAGGGAACGACGGAGAGCTCGGCGTCGCAGCGAGCCGAGATGATCTCGAGGGCGGCGCCGGGGGAGGCGACGTAGAAGAGCACGAAGTTCCGCTTCGTCTGGTTGGACGCGACCTGGCTCGCCGGCCAGAAGAAGTCGAACTCCGCGAGCGGATCGAACCGGCCGGGGACGGTCGCGGTGAGCCAGTCGGCGCCGACGCGGCACACGAAGCGCTCCGGGCACTCGAAGGGCACCTCGTCCGTGCTCGTGAACCCGAGCTCGGCGGTCGTCGCGAACGCCTGCGGGGGCAGGCTCAGGCCGTCTCTGCGGCCGTTCTCCGTCACGGAGAGGTCGACCTCGGTGTTCTGCGGTACGTACGTCTCGGCCCTGCTCGCGTCGGCGCTCACGCCGACGAGCTCCGTGACGGACGCCGTGTCCACCTTCCCCGGGTTCGGGCTCGTGTCGCTCGGGCCCTCGTCGACGAGCATCTCGAAGTCGAGCGACGCGGTTCCCGCGGTCGTCGGGGTCCCGAGGACGAGAGCGACTTCGGCGCTCGCTCCGCTCGCGAGGCGGCCCAGGTCACACGTGACCGTGAGCGAGTCGGCGGCGTAGGAACACGATCCCGCGCTCGCGCTGGGAGCGGTCACGAAGGAGAACCCGGCTCCGGCGCTCGGGTGGATCGGAGCGATCGCAAGGGTCACGTGGGTGAGCGAGCTCGCGTCCGCGTTTCTGACGGAGGCGTCGAAGGAGACGTACCGCGGCGACCCCGGCGCGGAGACCGAGGCGCCGTCCGGCGCGTGACTCACGAGCAGGCAGACGTCGGGGCCGTCGGCCGGGGCGATGCAGGCGTCCGCAGCAGGGCTCTCGGCGGCGCCGCCGAGCGAGCCGAGAGCCAGCGCGCCGAACAGTCCCGAAACGCCGGCGAGCCGATAGAAAGACCGCCCCACCCCGCTCGATAGTCGCAGATAGGGACGCGAAGTTCAATGGCAAGCCGCTCTCCGTCGCTCCGCGCGGCCGGCCGACGACGCTGGCGCGCGGGCCCCGCCTACTCGGTCGCGAGGACGCGCTCCTCCACCGCCTCGAGCACCTTCCGCTCGATCTCCGGGTGGCGGCGGAGCAGCCCCGAGAAGGCCTGTCGCGTGAGTACGAAGAAGCGAAGGGGCGTCGCAGCCGTGACGGTCGCGGACCGCCTGGCCGATTCGGACAGAAGCGCGACCTCGCCGAAGAAGTCACCCGCCGAGAGCCGGCGCAGCTCGGCCCCCTCCTTCGTGACCACGACGTCGCCCTCGACGATGACGAAGAACTCGCTTCCGAGCTGACCCTCTCGCGCGAGGACTTTTCCCTCTCCGACTTCCATGTCCTCCGTGACCTTGGCGAGCGCGACGAGCTCGTGACGCGAGAGAGCCTCGAAGAGAGGAGAGGCACCGAGAGCCTCGGCCTTCAGGTCGTGCGAGAAGAGATCCATGGCGAAGACGTTCCTTGCTCGGTTCCGTACGTTCTCACATTTCCTCGCGCGGCGGCGCGAGCTCGAGACACCGACGGCACGCCTCGCGACGGCCCGCGGCCCTCCGGGCGGGTTTGGGTACGACGCACGAGGGTTTAGGATCGAAGGCGTGGCGAGTCTCGCCGGCGATCTGAAGCAGGTTCCCCTCTTCAGCGGCCTGCCCCAGCGACAGCTCAAGCGGCTTTCGCGCGACTTCAAGGAACGCCGATTCGAACCGGGCACGACGCCGGTACGGGAGGGGCACATGAGCGGGATCGGCTTCTTCGTCATCACGGACGGCGAGGCGTCCGTGTCCGTCGACGCGAGGGAGGTCGCCCGTCTGGGCCCCGGCGACTACTTCGGCGAGCTCGGGCTGATCAGCGAACGGGCTCGGACGGCGACGGTCACCGCCGAGACCAGCCTGCATTGCCTTGAGCTCCCCGTGTGGGACTTCCGGCGCTTCGTCAGGGACAATCCCGACGTCTCCTGGAAGCTTCTCCAGCACGTCGTGGACCTCCTCGTCGAGGCGCAGGAGCGGGGAACCGGCCGGAAGAGCGCGTCCTAGGCGCCCGCCTCGATCCCGAGCGGGTCGCGGCGGCGCGGGCGGATGCGGAAGCGGCCGAGCGCCGGCCGCGTCGGGAGAGCGTCGACGAGCCGCTCGAGCTCGGCCGCGAGCGCGCGTGGCGTCGGACGCGCCGTCGGATCGGGATCGAGGCAGGCGAGCACGAGCGCCGCGAGCTCGGACGGGACCGGGCCGCCGAGCGGGTCCGGTGCCTGCGCGAGCTGGGGAAACCGCTCGGCGGGCGACCCGTCACGGCGGCCGGCCGGGAAGGGACGCCTCCCCGTGGCGGCGTGGTAGAGCGTCGCGCCCATGCCCCAGACGTCGGCGGCCGTGGTCGCCGGGCCCCGCCCACGCGGATCGCACTGCTCCGGAGCCATGTACGCGTCGGTTCCGATCGGGTGCCCGAGACGCTCGAGTTCCGCGAGCGTCCTGACGATGCTGAGGTCGATCAGGCGAGCGGGTGCGCCCATGATGATGTTGCTCGGCTTCACGTCGAGATGGACGAGCCCCTCCCCGGCGAGGTAGTGCAGCGCCGAGGAGAGCTGGAGCCCGAGCGGAAGGACCTGCTCGGGCTCGAGCGGACCTTGCTTGCGGATGAGCGTCGAAAGGCGCGGCCCTTCCAGGTGCTCGAGCACGACGTGGGGCCGGGGACCGTCGAGGACCGCGCCGAACCCGCGCACGATCACGGGGTGCTCGAGTCGCTCGAGGAGCCGCGCCTCGGTCGCGAGGCCGCGGAGCGAGTGCTCGTCGTCCACGAGGTTGGGGCGAACGAGCTTGACGACGACGAGCGAGAGCAGCCGCTCGTCCCACGCGAGGAGGGTCTCGTACCGCTCGCCCCCGCCGAGGTGCCGGACCGCCGAGCGCCCCGGCGCGACCTCGTCGCCCTCCGCGAGACCCCACGTCACGGGCGGAGGAGGGGCGTCCCGAGGCCGCCCCTCCTCCGCCGTCGAGCGGTTGCGTCCGCGCAGCACCGTCAGACGAGCGACGCGGTCGTTCCGCCGGTCGCGCTCGTGTTGTCCGCCGAGACGTCCCGGGACCTCGAGGCGTCGGCGGTGTTGTGATCGCCGGTCCGGTCGCCCGAGCGGTCCCACGAGTAGGAACGGTCGTTGACGCCGACTCCGTCGCCGGTGCGGTCGCGCGAGCGGTCGCGGGACCACGAGCGGTCGCCCGACGTGATGTCGCCCGAGCGGTCCCTCGACGCGGATGCGTCGCCGTCGGCGAGAGCGACGAGCCTGCCGGTCGGCCCCCACTCGTCGTCCGCGTCGTCGTCGCCGCGCGCGAGCGCAGCCTCGACGTCCTCCTCGTCGCGCTTGATTGCGACCTCGTCGCCCCGCACCTCCTTACCGGCCGAAGCGACGGACGACATGCCGAGGACGAGCCCCGTCACGGCGACGACCGCCGCCATCCCGGCGAAGACCGCCTTGATCAATCCCTCCATGCCTTTCCCCTCTCTCTCGCTGACGAGGGGAACGATCCCCGCGGCCGATGAGACGACCGTGAGAGGCTGATGAGAGTCCTCTCATGCTCGGAGACGCGGGGCTCTCCGAGGAAGAGCCCCGCGTCCCGACCGCGGTCAGGCGC
>DATAAQ010000030.1:0-12589 GCA_036260055.1 Gaiellaceae bacterium
CGTCGGTCCCGGTGGCCGCCGCCAGCGCGGGAGCGCTCGCCTCGCCGATATCGGCGAGCGCCCGGTAGAGCCCGAGCCGCTCCCCGAGCGCGACGGTGAGGAGCTCGTACGCTCCGAGCGCGGCACCTCCGAGGCGCTCGGCGAGCCCTCCGGCGGCCACCTGCTCCACGTCGCCTCCTAGCGCTGCTCGAGCGGCGGATTCTGCACGTTGTGCTCCGTCGCGTACTCGTCCACGAGCTGGTTGATGACGTCCATGCCGTCGCCGTAGGCGTAATTGATCTTGACGAACGGCTCCCACTTCTCGGGGAGCGCGTCCTCGGGGAAGATGGCCTCCACGGGGCATTCCGGCTCGCACGCGCCGCAGTCGATGCACTCCTCGGGATCGATCACCAGTATGCGCTCGGCCTGGTGAATGCAGTCGACCGGACACACGTCGACGCACGAAAGATCTTTGATGTCGATACAGGGCTCGGCGATGATGTAGGTCACTCGCGCCAGTCTACGCAACGAGCTCGTCGACGAGCTGCGAGGCCCGCTCGGCCAGTGCGGAGCGCACGACGACGCGGTCGAGGCCGGCCGCGTGGGCGGCCCGGAGGCCCGCCGTGTCCGTGTGGTTCGTGAAGCCGAGGATGGGGACGTCGGGGTACGTCTCCGCCACCTCGTCGGCGTCCACGCGCGCCACGTCGACGATGACGAGATCGGGCGGGTCGATGCTGTCGGTCGTCGTCAGCTTGTGACCGGCACCGAGAAGCGCGTCGAGCTTGCCTCGGAAGAAGACATCGACCCCAACCAGCAGGATCGTCGCCACGGCGCGGAGCGTACCACCGTCGCGGGGCCGCTCAAAGGGCTCTGCTAGCGTCCGCGACGTGGCCGTCGGGCAGCTCACGACCGTCGCGCGCGCGGACGACGTCCCGCCAGGGACCGCGTGCGTCGTCCGGGCCGGCGAGCGGGAGCTCGCGCTCTTCAACGTCGACGGGAGGTTCCATGCGACGCAGAACGAGTGCCTCCACCTCGGGGGCCCGCTCGGGCACGGGGCGCTCGACGGCTGCATCGTCTCCTGCCCCTGGCACGGCTGGCAGTACGACGTCAGGACGGGCGAGAACGAGTTCGACCGCGCGCTCGCGCTGGAGACGTTCGACGTCGTCCTCGAGGACGGAGACGTCAAGGTCGCAGTCTGAGCTGGAGCGCGGGCTCGTGCTCGTCGACGCGGGCGAGTACTTCGCCGCCCACGAGGTCCTCGAGGACGTCTGGCGGGCGGCCGAGCCGGCCGAGCGCGACTTCTTCCAGGGGCTCGTCCACGTGGCCGTCGCCTGGTACCAGGCGGGCCGCGGGAACCCCGTCGGCTGCGAGCGCCAGCTGGAGAAGGCGGCCCGGCGGCTCGCTCCCTACGCGCCGTCGCACCGCGGCGTCGACGTCGCCGCGCTCCTCGCCCGGGTGGACGCGGCCCGAGGCACCTTCCCCGACCTTCCACCGATCCGGATCGCCCGCACCGGACACGGCCCCCGGGGACACGACGGGGTCTGACCCCGTCCATGTCCGGTGCGGACGGGTCCCCCGCGCGACGGGCGGCGCCGTCAGAGGTCAGGGCCTCCTGGAGTTCCGCCGTGTCGCCACTGAAAGGGGGGACAGCCGGTCGATAGAGACACGGCGCTCGCGGACATGACGGGGTCTGACCCCGTCATGTCCCGACCCGTCATGTCTCGCTCCGGCCAGGTCCGCCTCTACAGCTGCCTGGGAAGCGGCGGCCTCGCGGATCCTCACACGCCGATCCCGACGAACTCGAGCACACGGTTGACGGCGACGTTCAGCCACCAGAAGCGGTCGAAGAAGAGAAGGAGCCCGAGGCCGACGAGCAGGGCGCCGCTGACGACGCGGAGGACGCCGTAGCGGTCCCGGAGCCAGCGGAACGCGCCGAGCGCGCGGTCGAAGCCGAGGCCGACCGCGAGGAAGGGAACCGCGAGCCCCGCCGAATAGACGGCGAGCAGGAGGACGCCCTCCCCGAGCGTCTGCCCCTCGCTCGCGAGAGCGAGGATCGACGCCAGCACCGGGCCGACGCAGGGAGCGGCGCAGACGCCGAAGGCGGCGCCGAGAAGGGCCGCGGACCCGCTCGAACGCGCCCCCTCGACGAGGCCCGGGGCGACCAGCCGCTCGAGGAACGGGAGAGGCAGGAGCCCCATGAACGCGAAGCCGAGGACGACGACGAGCAGCCCGGCGACGGAGAGGAGCAGCCGGCGGTTTTCCCCCGCCAGCCCGCCCGCTGCTCCCGCCGCGGCGCCGAGACCGACGAAGACGAGCCCGAACCCCGCGACGAACGGGAGGCTCGAGGCGACGACGCGGCCGCCCCGGGCCCCGGCCTCGCCGCCCGAGACGGCCGCGAGGTAGCCCGGCACGAGTGGCAGGACGCACGGCGTCGCGAACGAGAGGAGGCCCGCCGCGAACGCGAGCGGGATCTTCGCCTCCATCAGAGCCCGGCCCGGCGGCTCACGCGTCGAAACGCGCGAGCTCCTCGTCGAGGCGCCGCTCGACGTCCGGGTCGAGCGGCCCGCGCCCGTTTGTCGAGGCCTCGAGCGGCGGGTCCTCGCCGGAGCGGCCGCGGCTCCAGCGGCGGGCGGCCACGCCGAGCACGGCGGCCGCCGCCACGCCGCCGGCGAGCGGAAGCACCCAGGCGAGCAGGTTGAACCCTTCTCGCGGCGGCGAGGCGAGCACGTCCTCGCCGAAACTGTCGACGAGCTTGGCCTTGATCTCGCTCTTCGTGTCGCCGGCCGCGATCCGCTGTCGCACGAAGGCCCGGATGCGGTCGGCGACGGGCGCGTTCGAGAGGGCGAGGGGCGCGTTGCAGGTCGGGCACCAGAGCTCCTGCTCGAGCTCGGCCAGCGTGGGCCGCTCCTCGCTCGCCCACGCGGCGCCGGCGGCGGCGAGGGCGACGGCGCAGGCGAGAATCAGCGCCCGGATCACGAGTCCAGAGCGAGCCGGATGTTCCGCACCAGCTGCTCCTCCGTGAACTCGCCGACGACGTGCTCCCCGACGAGGCGTCCCTGCCTGTCGACGAACCACGTCTCCGGAAAGGCGCTGTAGCCGAAGCGACCGAGCGTGACGCCGTTCCTGTCGTGCACGATCGGGTACGTGAGCCCGTACCGCTCGACGAACCTCCGCGCGTCGCTCTTCAGGTCCTGGGCGTCGACTCCGAGGACGACGAGGCCCTCGCCGCGGTAGCGCTCCCACGCCAGCTGCAGCAGCGGAGCCTCCTTCTTGCACGGCTGGCACCACGACGCCCAGAAGTTGAGGACGACGGCCCTCCCGCGGTAGTCGCTCAGCGAGATCGTCTCGTCGCCGTCGAGCGACTCGAGCGTGAAGTCCGGCGCCGGGGGGCGCTTCCCGGCCGCGACGGCGTCGTCCAGCCCCCGGCCTTCCTCTTGCCGGGCGACTTGCCAGCCGAGGAGGACGACGAGGAGGGCGACCACCATGACGGCGGCCGCTTGCAGGATGAGCTTGACGCGGCGCGCCATGAACCGCGACCCAGTCTACCCGGCTGCTACGCGCCGACGATGAAGACAGTCGTCCCGAGGCGGACGCGCTCGAAGAGCCACTCCGCCTCGCGGAGGTACATGCGGATGCAGCCGTGCGACGCGAAACCGCCGATCGAGGCTGAGTTGTACGTCCCGTGGATTCCCACCGCCCCCACCGAGAGCCCCATCCAGCGCGTGCCGAGCGGGTTCCCGGGGCCGGGCGGGATCGGGGACGCGCCCGAGGCCCAGCCCGCGCTCGGCGGGTACCACCACGGATTCCGCTGCTTGGAGACGATGCGGAACCGCCCGAGCGGCGTGGGGTACGACGGCTGCCCGACGGCGACGCGGAAGACCCGTACGAGCCGCATCCCGCCAGACGTCCTGCCGCGGTAGAGCCAGAGGCTCCGCGAGCCGCGCCGGATGACGACGACCGGCCCGAAGCTCCGCGGCCGCACCGTCGGTCGGAGCCTGCGCGTCGGCAGGGCGACGGGGCCGCGCTCGTGCCGCCTGAGCTCGCGCCTGAGCGCGCGCGCCGAGGCGTTCGGGAGGAGCTTGCGTCCGGGCCTCGCCCGCGTGATCCGAGGGCGAAGGCTGCTCTTCAGGAAGAGCCGCGCGTTGCGCGGGGCCCGGTCGAAGCGGCGGGCCCGGTCGCGCACCCAGCGGTGAAGCTTCCGGCGCTGGACGACCACCTCGAGCGGAACTCGCTGGTCGGCGGAGGCCGCAAGGGCCGCCTGGACTGCGGCGTACACACGGGCCCAGGCTCCGAGCGTGGCGGGTCGCACGGCGTGCACCCGCGTACGCAGCCTGATGCGCAACGGCTCGGCGAAGCGAGCGCGCAGGGCGGCGATCGCCTCCTCCTCGGTGAGACCGCCGACGGGCAGGCCGGCGACCGTCACGCCGTCCGCGATCACGGGAGGCGGCGGCTCTTCGGGCGGCGGCGGGGGCTCCTGCGCGGATGCGGGCGCCGCGGAGACCAGCGCCACGAGGGCCGAGAGGAGGAGGGCGCGGCGCACGGTCATTTCGATCTTAGACCGCCGACGGGTGAAAATCCTTCTCGCCCATGACGGCCTCGTTCGCCGCTCCGCTCTCCGTTCCTCCGCTCGCGTGATCGTCTCGCTCCACGTCGCGTCCGGCGCCCTCGCCGGCGCGCTCGCCGGCTCGCGCCGCGCCGCGCTCGCGGCCGGGCCCCTCACGCACCTGGCCGGCGACCGCATGCCTCACCAGGACATCGCGTCCCGCCGCTTCGAGATCGTGAGCGGCACCGGGCTCCTGCTCCTCCTCGCCGTGCGGCGCGGCCCGCTCGACCCCGCCGTCCTCGGAGCGGTGGCGGCGGCCGTCCCCGACGCCGAGCACGTCTTCCCCCTCCCGCGCCCGGGCGGGCGCAAGCTCTTCCCCAGCCACCGTGTGCGCCGATGGCACCGAGCCGGCGGCGTCCCCGCGTGGGCGCAGCTACTCGCGGCCGGCTCCGTCCTCGGCGCGCTCGCCGCGCGGCGGTCTACGGCTCGGTAGGAAGCGGCTCCTCGTCCAGCTCGCCGCCCTCGGCGATGTGCTCGACGATCATGCGGTCGGTCAGCCACTCGACCGGAGCCCGGTCGTCGGTGAGCGGGCGCTCGACGCGGCGGACGGGCTCGAGCCCTTGGCGGAAGAGCGGCACGAGCGGGGCGACGGCAGCCGGAGCGCCGGCCACCCGGGCCTCGATCTCCGTCCGCGTCGCCGGGCGGTCGAGGCCCAGCACGAGCTCGTTGAAGCGGAGCGGCTTCCAGCGCCACGCCTGCGGGAAGGCGGCGAGGAGCGTGCTCCCCACTGCGCGGGAGAGCCGGTCGTCGCCCGGCACGGAGGCGACGTTGAGCGCGACGACGCCCCCGGGCGTCAGGTGCTCGCGCACCGCCTGGAAGAACTCCTTCGTCGCGAGGTAGAACGGGATGTACGGCTGGTGGTAGGCGTCGACGACGATGACGTCGTAGGTCTCGTCGGTGAGCTCGAGGTACGGACGGCCGTCGGCCGTGATGACGTCGAGCCGGGGGTTGTCGCCGAGGCCCATGTAGCGGCGCGCCGCCTCGCTCACCTCCGGGTCGATCTCGACGCCGTCTATGGCGACGTCCGGATACAGCTCGCCGTAGGCGCGGGCGACCGTCCCGCCGGCGTTGCCGACCACGAGCATTCTCTCGACCGGCCGCTCGAGCAGCGGCGGGACGAGCAGGAACGTGTCCCAGACCCCGCCCGTCAGGACGGAGTCGCGATGCCAGACGGAGTGGACGGCGACTCCCTCGTTCAGCCGCAGCGCGCGCGAGCCGTCGGCGCGCTCGACGATCTGGATGTACTGGTACGACGACTCCGTCTCGTAGAGCAGCCCCGCGCTCGCCTTGATCGTCCCTGCGGGCACGAAGAGGAGGGCGGCGGCCGCAAGCGTGAGGAGCTGCCACCGCGCGCCGAGGAGGAGCGCGGCCGCGAGGACGATCAGGGCCGCCGACCCGAGCATCGTCCGCTGGGTGCCGAGCAGCGGGATCGTCACGATCGCCGAGAGGAAGGTGCCGAGGATGCTTCCGACGGTCGAGAGGGCGTAGAGGCGTCCCGCCACCGTCCCCGCCTCGCCCACGTCCTCGAGCGCCAGCCTGATCGCGAACGGCGACACGGCTCCCAGGAGCGTCACCGGCACCGCGAAGAGGGCGAGCGCCGCGAAGAACGAGCCCACGACCGCCCCGACGGAGACGGCGTCCAGCCCGCGGACGGCGAGGTCGAGGATCGGGCGGGCGACGAAGGGCGTGAGCGCGATCGCCGCCGCGGCGGCGACCATCATCCCGCCGAGCAGGCGCGCGTCGGGCCGGCGGTCGGCGACCTTGCCGCCGAGCCAGTAGCCGACCGAGAGGTAGACGAGGATGAGCCCGATGATGTTCGCCCACACGATCGTCGAGCTCCCGAAGTAGGGGGCCAGGAGCCGGGAGGCGGCGATCTCGGTGGCGAGCGTGCCGGCGCCGCCCGCCAGGACGACGACGCCGAGCCGCAGGCGGCCGACGCTCGTCGCGGCGGGGGCGCGTGTGCTGGTGGCGGCCTCGGTCACGTCGGCACCCGTCAGGGTGCCAACTTGAGGATGACGACGGCGCAGTCGTCCGCGAGGTCGCCGCCGCCGAACGCGCGGCAGTCGGCCAGGATCGCGTCCGCGAGCTCCTGCGCCCCGAGGTGCGCCCGCTCGGAGAGGAACCGGTCGAGCCGCTCCTCCCCGTAGAGCTCGCCGTTCCGCCGCGACTCGACGACGCCGTCCGTGAAGAGGACGACGGACGAGCCCGGCTCGACCCGCACCCGCTCGGCGGGGTAGTCCTGGCCCGGCTCGATCCCGAGGGCCAGCCCGGGCGTGTCGAGCGCCGTGACGGCACCTTCCGCCGTGACGACGCGCATGGGCGGGTGGCCCGCGCTCGCGCACGCGACCTCCCCGCTCGCCGGGTCGACGACGACGTAGAGCATCGTGATGAACTTCCCGGGCTCGATCTCCTCGACGACGACCTCGTTCGCGCTCGCGAGGAAGTCGGAGGGGTCGGGCCGGCTGCGCGCGAGCGCCCGGAAGCTGTACTTCGCCATGGCCATGTCCGCGGCCGCCTCGATCCCCTTGCCGAGCACGTCGCCGATGACGACGGCGAGACGCCGCTCGTCTAGCGAGAGGAAATCGTAGACGTCGCCCCCCACGTCCACGCGGGCCGCCGACTCGTACACGTGGCCGACCTCGAGCCCGGGGACGGCCGGGAGCACGCGCGGGAGGAGCGACCGCTGCATCGTCTCGGAGAAGTCCTTCTGCTGCTGGTAGAGGCGCGCGTTGTCAATCGCGAGCGCCGCCTGCGCCGTGACGGTCATGGCCGCCTCGACGGTGTCCCGCTCGAGCGGCCGGGTCGGGTCGAGCGAGAGGAGCATGAGCGTCCCCAGGACCTCGCCGGGGGTCGCGAGCGGCAGGACGGCCGCGGTCGATCCCTGGCGGAGGAAGGGCTCGAGGAGGGCGTCTGCGTCGCCCGCCGTGCCGCCCCCCGGACGGAGCAGGACGGGGCGCTGCGAGCGCATGAGCCGGCGGGCGAGGGGCGCGGTGAGCGGCTGCGGACGGGCCAGCATCGTCTCGGCCGCGGGCCGGATGTTGCGGTCGGCGACGTGCATCGCCCGCGTCTCGAGCGCGCCGCCGCGCGCGTCGGGCATCCGGATGGCGGCAGCGTCCACGTCGAAGAGCTCGACCATCGTCCTCGCCACGGCGTCGAGCGTCGCCTGGAGCGAGAGGCTCTCCGCGAACGAGTGGGAGATCTCGTAGAGCCCGCGCAGCTGCCGGGCGGCGCGCCGCTCCGAGTCGAGCGTCCGCTCCAGGATCTCGCTCAGCTCCTTCGTGCGCTCGTGGAGGCGGGCGTTCTGCACGGCGACCGCGAGCTGGCTGGAGAGCGAGACAAGGAGGCCCTCCTCGCCCTCCCGGTACGGCCGGGCACGGCTCGTGAAGACCCCGAGCGCGCCGATCACGTCGTCGTGGGCGATCAGCGGCACGAACAGCGCGCGCCGGACGTCGCTCTCGGAGAGCACCGGCTCGAGGCCCGCTAGCCGCGGGTCCTTCTGCATGTCCTCGATGAAGAGGAAGCCCCGGCTCCGGAAGGGACCCAGCGCGAGCTCGAGCAGCCGCTCCGCGAGCTCCGTGTGCGGGCCGGCGAGGCCCCGCGAGGCGGCCGCCGTGAGACGCTGTCCCTCGCGGAGGTAGACCGCCACGTGCCCGCTCGCGGTGAGCTCCGCCACCCGGTCGACGGCAGTCTCGAGCGTGTAGGCCAGCGAGAGGCGGGCGATCGCCTGGCTCACGACCGCGACGAGCGTCTGCGAGCGCCTGAGCGCGAGCGCGACGAGTCCCACGCGGCGGCTGCGCCGGAGGGCGAGGCCCGCACGCGCGAGGAAGGGCGTCAGCCTCTCGACGTCCGGCTCGCGACCGCCGTCCGTGGGGAAGGCGAGCTGGAGGACGGCGACCGGCGGGTCGCCCAGAGGCACGGTGTGCAGGCGCCACGTTCCGACGTCCCGCGGCTCGCCGTTGCGCTCGGCGGCGAGGGTCCGGAGCTCTTCCACGGCGTCCCGAAGGCCGGGCGGCCGGCCGCCCAGCCCCTGCGACGCGAGCAGGACCGGCGGCCCCTCCGCTTCGAGGCGCCAGAGCGCGGCGCCCCTCGCGCCCGCGGCCTCTGCCGCGATCCGCACGACCTGCTCGGCCGTCTCCATCTCGTCGGCCCCGGCCGCGAGCGCCTCGCCGAGGAGCTCCAGCGAGCCGCGGCCCAGCTCCGAGCCTGCCGCGCGCCCGGCCCGCGCCGCCTGCTCGAGGCGGGCGGCGACGGCCACGAGCGCGGCGGCGGCGCGCACGAGCGCCCGCTCCCGCAGCGCGAAAGGCGCCGGGCCGTACGTCTCGATCGTCGCGACGACCCTGTCGTCGGCGATCACCGGGACCACCCGGACGACCGGCAGGCCCGCCCGGGCCGCCGCCCGGCGGATACCCGCGGGGAGAGCCGGATCGCCCTGGGCCGCCGTGTGCTCGGCCTCCTCCCCGCCCACGGCGTCCGCCGGCACGGATGAGCCCACGAGCTCGGCGGCCAGCGCGGCAGACTCCGCGTGCAGCGCCCGCGCGACCAACCGGTCGCCGGCGGCGAGCCGCGCGAGCACGACCGGCGCGGCCACAGCCCGTGCGACGGCGCGGACGAGGTCGCCGAGCGCCCGCTCGAGCGGCTCGCCGCGGGCGAGGTCGGCGGCCGCGGCCGCGAAGGCCTCGAGCGCCGCCTCGTCCGGGGGGCGCAGCCCGGTCTCGTCGGGACGAGCGGGTGCGAACACCCCTCTCACGGGCGCATTATCGCGCCGCGGCGGCGGCGGCGCAGCCCCCGGGCCCGGCCCCCGAGGCCGACGCCCGCCGACCAGGCGAACGATCTCCTTGCGGAACGCCCGCCCAGGCGCAAGAATCGCGTGCCATGGCCGCGCCCGCACCTCGTCGTGCCCGCGTCGACCCACCCCGGCCCGCTCAGACTCCGAGGGCCGCGCCGCCGACGGAGGCCCAGTCCTACCAGCGGGCGCTCCGGCAGGCGCGGGCCCGCCGCCGGGCCCGGCTGGAGCACCAGCGCGAGCTCAAGCGCGCCCGAGTTCGCTTCCTCTTCCTCCTCGTCGGCCTCGTCCTCCTCACGGCGTTCATCGCGCTCTCGATCTGGGAGAAGATCGAGGCGCTCTTCGGTCTCTAGTTGACCGTCCGGACCGGATCGCGCGGAGCGGCGGCTCCCGCCGGCCTCCGCAACCTCGGGGAGCTGCTCGCTTGGCTCGGCGCCATCGTCCTGACGCTCGGGCCCTTCATGGCCTGGTACACGATCTCGGGCGACCTGCGTGGGACCCTCTCGGTCACCGGCTGGAACACCGGAACGCTCGGCAAGCTCGTCTTCGTCACCGGCTTCGCGGCGCTCGTCCTCCTCTCGCTCCGCGCCGCGGGGATCGAGCTGCCTCCTCAGGTCCCGAGCGGGATGGTCGTCGCCGGGCTCGGCTTCCTCGGGACGATCCTCGTCCTCATCCGGCTGATCGACATCCCCGAGCGGTTCGAGCCGTCGGTCGGCCGCGCGCTCGGCATCTGGGTCAGCCTGCTGGCGGCGCTTCTGATGATCGTCGCCGGCCTCCTGAAGTCCGCGGACGAAGCCTGAGCGCCGCGATCACGACTCCGGCCACGAACGCGCCGAGGGCGGCGCCGGCGACGACGTCGAGCGGGTAGTGGACGCCGACGTAGACGCGGGAGAGGGCGACGAGACCGGCGAGGACGAGGAGCGCCGGCAGCGCGCGGGGGAGGAGGTAGCCGAGGATGACGGCGCCCGCGAAGCTCGTGGCGGCGTGTCCCGAGGGAAGCGAGTTGCCGACGGAGGCGCGGAGCAAGGGGTCGGCCTCGGCGAGCGTCTCGTACGGGCGCTGGCGGTCGACCGTCAACTTGAGGACGAGCGAGACGAGGTCGGCAGCCCAGACCGTCCCCGCCGCGACGAGCGTCGTCCCGAGGAGCGGTCGCCTCGCGCGCAGCGCGACGAGCGGCGCGAGGGCGATCCAGAGGAGCCCCGCGTAGCCGGCGACCGAGAGCGCGACGAAGAGCCAGTCGAGCGGCGGGACGCGGTGCTCGACGACCCAGGTGAAGAGGTCGCGGTCGAACTCTACGAACGTAGGAGCTGCTTCGTCGCGTCGATCAGCTGCTGCGGGTCGAACGGCTTGCCGATGAAGGCCTGCGCTCCGTGCTCGGCGGCCGTCGCCGCCTCGTCGACCTTGCCGCTGAACATGATGACTGGAATGGCGCCGACGCCGTGCCGTTCCTGGACGCGGCGGAGCATCTCGAATCCGTCGACCTCGGGCATCATCACGTCGAGGAGGATGAGGTCCGGAGGCTCCTCCGCGAGCGCGTCGAGGCCCTCGGCGGCGCTCGCCGCCTCGCGAACGACGTAGCCCTCGATCTCGAGCGCGGCGCGGAGGTACTCGCGGAGGCCGTCGTCGTCGTCGACGACGAGGACGTGCCCGGTCCCCTCGCCCGCCGCACCGCGGGAGCCGGACAGGAAGGCGTCGAGATCGCTCTTGCGGAAGCGCCGGTGGCCGCCGGGGGTGTAGAAGGCGGGCAGGCGGCCGCCGTCGGACCACTTGCGGATGGTGCTCTGCGCGACGCCGAGATACCTCGCGGCCTGGCCGAGCGTGAGCCAGTCGGGACCCCCGCCCGCCGACCGCCCCTCGGAACGACTCCGTTCAGGCTCGCCGGACATATCGGGCGCCTCAAATCTACCAAAACTTGCCCTTTTCGCCACTTCCCTAGGGCGCCGCGGTCGTGACCGTCACGGTACGGTCGGCCGGTGGAACTGTGAGCGGCTCGAGGGTGCGGACGATCGTCTGGCTGCCGCCCGGCCGCGGGGCCGACTCGAGTGCCCGGCCGACGGCAAGTCCCGCGAAGAAGACGAGCCCGAGCAGGAGCAGCCGCACGACCCAGACGAGGGCGCGGTGCCGCCGCTCCCGGCGGGCCCGCCCGCGCTCCCGGGTTCTCACGGCCCTCGGCCCGATCGTGCTCACGGCCGCCTCTAGGGCGCGTAGTCGCTCGCGCCGCGCGCGTAGAGGGCAAAGGCGGCGTCCTGGACGAGCGCTGCGTCGCGGATCCCGGCGCGCGCGCGCGGAGGCGTCGAGCGGGCGACGACGTCGCGGACCCAGTCCTCGGACCCGTCGTACGCCCGGGCGAGGTCGGCGAGCGTGAACGTCTGCCCCACCCGCCGGCGGAGCTCGTTCACGACCGCGTCCACCAGCGCGAGGAGGTGCCGCGAGCGGGCGGTGTCCTCGCCCTCCGACTCGAGGCGGCGCCTTCCCTCCTCCCACTGGTGTCGCGCGACGTCCAGCATCACGGCCGTCCGTTCCCCGGCGGCTCGTTCCCGCAACGCGCGTCCGGGCACCAGCGCTCTGCGACCTCGTCCAGGATGCGCTCGCCGAGCTCGTAGCCGGGACGGGCGAGAGCGAAGGCGGCGTGGGCGTGCAGGCACTTGAGCGTCTCGGGAGACCGCGTCCCGGCGATGCCGACGTCGAGCTCGGGGCGAAGCTCGCGCTGCGCGCGGTCGGCCCGCTCGAGGCTCTTCCCGAGCTCCTCGTCGTCGGCGGCCGCCCGTGACCAGCGCTCGACGCCCCCCGCGGCCTCGACGCGCGCGAGCCCGCTCACGAGCCACGGGCACGTCAGGTAGAAGGTCGTCGGGAAGGGCTCGCCGTCGGGCCCGAACGGCGCCTGCTCCGTAACCGCAGGAAACCCGTGCGGACAGCGAACCGCCACCCGCCGGAACGGCCGGGCGGGACGGCCGAGCTGGCGGGAGACCACTGCTTCGTCGTCCACGCGATCATCGTATCCGCGGCCTCGCCGAGGCCCTGTTGGCCTTCGTCCACTCCTCGATCCCAGTCACGATGAAGAGGCGCTCGCCCGGCTTCACGAGCCCGAGCTTGCGGGCCTCGCGCTCCACGAACTCCGTCGTCTCCGCGTGGGCGAGCCGACGCTCGAGCTCGCGGTTCGTCCGCTGGAGGCGCTCGACCTCGGCGCGGCGGGCGGAGACGTCGGCGCGCGCCTGACGGTACTC
>DATAAQ010000031.1:0-5040 GCA_036260055.1 Gaiellaceae bacterium
AGGCGATCGAGACGTTCGGCTACCGGTATCCGGAGGGCGAGAATGCGTACGAGCGCTTCCTCGTCCACCGCACGATCTTCCCGGCGGACTTCCTCGCGGACTTCGGGTTCTACCCCGTTCGCTGGGACGGCGAGGTCGCGCTCGCGCGGCTCGAGCTCGGGGGGCTCCAGCCGGCCGAGGAAGGGCTTCGTGCCAAGGCGTGGCGCAAGGTCAAGGAGGCGTTCGTGCCGGCGCCGGTGCCCGAGCGGCCGTAGCGCTAGGCTGTCCAGACGCGAGCGAGGAGGGGAGCCATGCCCACCACCAGGACACCCGCCGACGAGCTTCGGGAGCTGGAGGAGCTCTGGGCCGCGCCCGCGGTGCCCGAGCCGGGCGCGCGTGCGACCGAGCGGCGCTTGCTGCCGACCGTGCCGGGTGGGGCGCTCGCCGTCGGCTGGACGATCTTCTTCGTGGGAGTGCTCCTCTTCGAGCCGGCCTCGAGCGACAGCGTCCACACGCCTCTCTGGGGCGACCTGCTCGTCGGGGGCTTCGTGCTGACGCTCATGGCGGCCGCGCTCCTGGGCTCGCCGTTCGCCCGCTTCGGCTTCGCGGCCGCGACCGTCGGCGGCGTGCTCGGCATGGCGGTCGCGGTCGCGTGCAGGGCGACCGGGCACCACCTCGGAGCCTGGTGGCTCCTCGAGCTCGGGGCGGCCGCGGCGCTCACGGCCCTGGCGGCCACGGGGCTCCGCCAGCGGCTCCGCCGCGAGTAGGGCGCTCCGGGCGCCGGCACGCTACGCCGCGAGCGCGCGGCGCGCGAGGAGGAGCTCGGCGATCTGGACGGCGTTCAGCGCCGCGCCCTTGCGGAGGTTGTCGTTGACCACCCAGAGCGCCAGCCCGCCGTCCTCCGCTGCGTCGCGGCGGACGCGTCCGACGAGCACCTTGTCGCGGCCGGCCGCGTCCTTCGGCGTCGGAAGCTCGGCCAGCTCGACCTGGGCCGAGGTGGCGAGCGCGTCGCGGGCCTCCTCCGCCGAGAGGGGGCGTTCCGTCGCGACCCAGACCGCCTGGGCGTGACCGACGAGCACGGGCACGCGCACGCAGGTCGCGTGGAGCGGCAGGTCCGGCAGGCCGAGGATCTTGCGGGTCTCCTCGCGGAGCTTCCACTCCTCGCTGAACTCCTCGCCGTCGAGCTCCCAGTCCATGGCGAGGTCGCCGTCGGCGGGCCCGAGCGAGCGGAGGCGCTCGATGCCGGCGTCGCCCGCGCCCGATGCCGACTGGTAGGTGGCGAGGCGCACGCGGGCGAGCCCGGCCGCGGCGTGGAGCGGGGCGAGCGCGCAGGCGAGCTGCATCGCCGAGCAGTTCGGGTTGGCGATGAGGGGATCGCCGTCGAGGACGTGCTCGTTGACGCCGACGACGACGAGGGGCACGCCGTCGGCCAGCCGGTACGCGTCGGACTTGTCGATGCAGACGGCGCCGCCCTCGAGGGCGGGCGGGACGAGCTCACGGCTGGCCGCGGTGCCGACCGAGAAGAAGAGGAGATCGAGGTCGCCTGCCGCGAGCGCCGCCGGCGCGGCCTCCTCCACGACGAGCTCCTCGTCTCCGTAGGAGACGGTGCGACCCGCGGAGCGGGCCGAGGCGAACGCCCGCACGTCGGTGAAGCCGCGCTCGGCGAGGAGCTCGAGCGTGACGCTCCCGACGGCGCCGGTTGCGCCGACGACGCCGATCCGCACGTCAGGCATGCTGGCGCTCCGCGGCGGCGGAGGAGAGCTCGAACGCCTCGTGGAGCGCGGCCACCGCGCGCTCCACGTCCTCGTGCGGGCAGAAGAACGCGATCTTGATCGGCGAGGTGGCCACGTACTTCGGCTCGATCCCGAGGTCGCGCAGCGTGGCGAACGTGCGGGCCGCGACGCCGGGGTGGCTCTTCATGCCGGCGCCCACGACGCTCACCTTGCCGAGCCCCTCCTGCTCGCCGAAGCGGGCTCCGAGCCGCTCGAGGGCCGCGCCGATGTCGGCCCGGTCGGCGAGGGGGGCCGAGAAGACGATGCCGCCGCCCATCTGGATGATCGTGTCGACGTTGACGGACGCGTCCGCGAGGGCTTCGAAGAGGTCGGCGCGGGCGACCCCCTCGACCTCGTAGACCGCCTCCTCGAGCGTGTGCGTGACGCCCGAGATCAGCGCTTTCTCCAGCATGCGTTCGTCCTCCTCCCGGATCCACGTGCCCTCTTCGTCCGTGAAGGTCGAGCGCACGTGCAGCTTGACGCCGTGGTTGCGGGCGAACTCGACCGAGCGTAGCTGCAGGACGGTCGCGCCCGAGGCGGCCATCTCTAGCATCTCCTCGTAGCTGACCGCGTGGAGCTTCTGCGCCGTCGGCACGACGCGGGGGTCGGCCGTGAAGACGCCGTCGACGTCGGTGTAGATCTCGCACGCGTCCGCGCCGAGCGCGGCGGCGAGGGCGACGGCCGTCGTGTCGGACCCGCCCCGGCCGAGCGTCGTGATGTCGTAGTCCGTCGAGACCCCCTGGAAGCCGGCGACGAGCACGATCCGGTCCTCGTCGAGCGCCCGGTGGATGCGGTGCGCCTTCACCTCGACGATCTTCGCCTTCCCGTGCACCGTATCCGTGACGATTCCCGCCTGGGAGCCCGTGAGGGAGATTACGTCGCGGCCGAGGTCGGCGATCGCCATGGCGACGAGCGCGCACGAGATGCGCTCGCCGACGGAAATGAGCATGTCGAGCTCGCGCGGCTTGGGCCGGCGGGAGACCTCGTGGGCGAGCGCGACGAGCTCGTCCGTGTGCCGGCCCATGGCCGAGACGACGCCCACGACGCGCGTGCCCGCCCGTCGCGCGGCGACGAGCCGGCCGGCGACGCGCCGGATCTTCTCGGGATCGGCGACGGACGTGCCACCGAACTTCATGACGACCGTTCCGGCTGCGGCGCGCGGCTCGGCCGGCTCGACCGCCGGAATCGTCTCGAACGCGGTCTCCGTCACCCCGCCGATTGTAGGGACCGCCTGGGTCGTCCCTGGGGCCGCCGCGGGCCTCCCTCCGCTTCCGAGCGTAGCGCGCGGGAACGTACGCGTCGCGCACCGACCGTGACGGGAGAGCGGCCGAATGCCCGCTTAACACACTGAACCGGCCGACCCGAAGGCCGCCCGGTTCAGCGAGGGCACTCTCTCACGCCCGCGCGCGGATGTCAACCCATCTCGCGGCGGCCGGCGAGCGCGCGGCCGAGCGTCACCTCGTCGGCGTACTCGAGGTCGCCGCCCACCGGCAGCCCGCTCGCCAGCCGCGTCACTCGCGTCCGCGACCGGAGGCGGTCGGCGATGAACGCCGCCGTCGCCTCGCCGGTCATGTTCGGGTTCGTCGCGAGGACGACCTCCTCGACGCCGTTCCGCTCCACGCGCCGGACGAGCTCGTCGATCCGCAGGTGCTGCGGCTCGACGCCGTCGAGCGGCGACAGCGCCCCGCCGAGGACGTGGTAGAGGCCGCGGAACTCGTGCGTGCGCTCCATCGAGAGGACGTCGGCGGGCTGCTCGACGACGCAGATGACGCCGCTGTCCCGCCGCGCGTCCGCGCAGATCAAGCAGAGCTCCTCCTCGGTGAGGTTGCCGCACTCGCGGCAGAACCCGATCCGCTCCTTGACCTCGCGGATCGCGTCGGCGAGCGCGTCCGCCTCCTCGCGCGAGACGCGGAGGATGTGGAAGGCGAGTCGCTGTGCCGTCCGGTTCCCGATCCCGGGCAACCGCGAGAGCTGGGCGATGAGGTTGTCGACGAGCGGGCTGAACATGCCCGCCCATTGTGCCTACAGGCCAGGCAGGCCTAGTCCTTTCAGCCCCCCGACCGCGCCGCCGAGCTTCGACTGGGCGAGCTCCTGCGCGTTGCGAAGCGCCTCGTTGACACCCGCGAGGACGAGGTCCTCGAGCGTCTCCGGGTCGTCCGCGTCGATTGCCTCGGGGGAGATCTTCACGGCGACGATCTCGCCGGCGCCGCTGGCCGTCACGGTCACCATCCCGCCGCCCACGGAGGCCTCGACACGCTCGTTCGCGAGCTCGTCCTGCGCCTTCGCCATCTCGGCCTGCATCTGCTGCACCTGCTGCATCATCTTGTTCATGTCCATGCTCATTCGGACTCCTCTCGGATCTCGCGGGCGTCGAACGTCGTCTTCATCAGGGAGATGATCTCCTCCTCGGTCGCCGGCTCCTCGTCGGCGGCCTCCTCGTGCGGGCCCTCGCCCAGCTCGAAGGCGAGGGCGAGCCGGCGTCCGGTCACCTCGTAGAGGACGTCGGCCAGCAGGCCGGCGTTCTTCGGCTCCTCGGCGAGGTTGCGGTGGAACGCGGCAGCGGGGGGGAACTCGAGCACGAGACGGTCGTCCTCCAGCAGGACCGGACGGGCCTCGCCCAGCATGGACGACGTCGGGATCGAGCGCTCCGCGACCGCCGGCAGGATCGTGGTCTGCCAGGCCTGCCGCAGCTCTTCGAGGGCGAGCGGCGCCGCGTCGACCGGCGGGGCGGGCGGTCGCTCGGCCGCCTCGCCCGGAGGGCGCTGCGGCTGCGGCTCGCCCCGCAGGCGGGACTCGAGCTGCTCGAGCCGGAACGCGAGCGACTGGTGGGCGAGGTCGGCGCCCGGGCGCGTGACCTTGACGAGGGCGAGCTCGAGCGGGAGCCGCGGGTCCCCGCCCTGGCGCACGTCGTCGACCGCCACCGCCAGGAGATCGATCAGGCGCAGGACCTCGGGCGACGTCAGCTGGTTCGCCTGCGAGCGCAGGCGCTCGCGGGTCTCGGGCGTCACCGGAAGCGACTCCGGCACCTCGCCCATGTGCTGGACGAGCAGGAGGTGCCGCAGGTGCTCGAGCAGGTCGGTCACCAGACGCCCGAGATCCTGTCCCTGCTCCGACAGGTCCTCGATGAACGTCAGGGCTCCAGCGGTGTCGCGGTCGACGACGAGGTCGCAGAGGCGGAAGAGCGCCTCCTCCTCCACCGCGCCGAGCAGCTGGAGGACCGCCTGTACCGTCACCTTGCCTTCGGTCGCCGCGCTCAACTGGTCGAGCGTCGACACGGCATCGCGGAACG